>CAJWIF010000013.1 GCA_913041135.1 uncultured Flavobacteriales bacterium | reverse complement strand
TGTGACGTGGAGCAATGACTTCGACGCTTTGAGCGACGCTTGCGGCGCAACGGGTTCGGCAATGGTGACCTTCACGGCCACCGATGACTGCGGCAATGCGATAAGCACGACAGCGGAGTTCATGGTGCTGGATGCCACGATCCCAACGTTCACATTTGTTCCGGAGGATTACACACTCTCTTGTGAAGAGGAGATTACGTTGGAAGCGGCTTCTGCCACGGATAACTGCAGCGAAGTGACCCTATCGGTGGAAGAAGAAGTCATTTTGGATGAATTCTGCCCAGCAGCGTATACCATCGTCCGAACATTCAGTGCGGACGACGCCTGTGGAAATAGAGCCAATGCGGTTCAAACCATTTCCATTGTAGATACATCGGCTCCTGTCTTTGTTGCTGAGGCTGTCATTGAAATCAGTTGCGAGAATTGGCCTGACGGCAACCTGTATGCAACGGCAACGGACAATTGCGGAAACATTTTCATGTCATTCGCGGATAGTGAAGGAACCGCTGGGTGTGTAGAGCCTATTGGATCCTATATCCGGACCTATACAGCAATGGATGATTGTGGGAATGAAAGTTCATTCGATCAAACGATCATGTTGGTTGATGATGTAGCTCCTGTCGTGCTGTTGACCTGTGCTGAAGATCAGGTAATAACGGCAGATGCGAGCTGCAATGCGGATACTTCTGTGGATGCGTTGGGGACTGTGACCATTGAGGTCACGGACAATTGCGATTCCAATGTGATCCCGGAACTGTCCATCACGGATGGAGCAGTAACCGTCGTTTGTGAAGGAACATACAGCTTCATTCGAACGTTTAGCGCAACGGCAACCGACCACTGTGGAAACATGACGACGATTTCATGTGAGCAGAACATTGCCGTAGAAGACACAGACGGTCCCACTTTAATGGTCGCGTCTGACGCTGTTGTTGAATGTGACGGGGCAGGCAACGCTTCTGATCTTGAAGTCTGGCTCGCCAACAACGGCGGCGCTTCAGCAACGGATGCCTGTGGCAGTGTCACCTGGAGCAATGACTTCGACGCCTTGAGTGACGCTTGCGGCGTAACGGGTTCCGCGCTGGTAACCTTCACGGCTAGCGATGCCTGTGGCAATGCGACGCCAACGATGGCGACGTTCACTATCGAAGACACGACAGCACCAGCTGTTGCGGATGCGATGGACGCGACGGTGGAATGCGACGGTGCAGGCAACGCTTCCGATCTAGAAGTTTGGCTCGCTAACAACGGCGGTGCTTCAGCAGCGGATGCTTGTGGCGGTGTGACGTGGAGCAATGACTTCGACGCTTTGAGCGACGCTTGCGGCGCAACGGGTGCGGCAATGGTGACCTTCACGGCTGCCGATGAGTGTGGCAACGCGACAACAACCATGGCGACGTTCACCATCGAAGACACGACCGCTCCGGTAATCGAAGCGGCCATTGAGACACTCGTCGCGTGCGATGCGTACAGTGCAGAGACTGTTTACGAAGCGACCTTTACGGATGCATGTAGCGGTGATTTGGTTGATGTTTCGATGGTCGACGTACCGTTTACAGGAGGCTGTTTGAATGTAAACCAGAGTTGGTTCATCCGGATGTATACGGCAACGGATGCATGCGGAAACACGAGCACATTTGAACAAATGTTGAACCTGTATGACGATGTTGCTCCTGTGGTGACGATGGATTTCTGTCCAGCAGATGTGATGTTGACGTTTGACAATACGTGCTCTGCGGATCTTTCTGTGGAAGCCCTTGGAATGGCATTGGCATCGGTTACCGACAATTGTGACATTCCAGAATTGACTGTAACCTATGAGGACAGTGAACTCATGTATTCATGCAGCTCCTCTTATTCCTTGACGCGTACGTTCTATGCGACGAGTGCGGACGGCTGTGGGAATGTCTCGGAACTGGTCTCGTGTTCTCAGAGCATTACTGTGTCAGACTCGACTGCTCCCGTATTAACCGATGCGGCAAACGCAACGGTGGCATGCGACGGAACAGGCAACGCAGGAGAGCTTGAAGCGTGGATCGCCAGTAACGGGGGTGCTACAGCTATGGATGCCTGCGGAGATGTGACGTGGACCAACGACTTCAGTTCGTTAAGCGACGACTGCGGTGCAACGGGATCAGCGACAGTGACCTTCACGGCTACAGATGCTTGCGGCAATGCGGCTAGCTCGATGGCCGTGTTTACGATCGAAGACATGGAAGGACCTGCTGTTGTCGATGCTTCCAGCATGACCGTGGAATGCGACGGCTCGGGGAACACGGCTGATTTTGAAGCGTGGCTCGCAAACAACGGCGGAGCTTCGGCTTCGGATGTCTGCAGCGGAGTCACATGGAGCAATGATTTCGATGCCATGACGGCTACGTGCGGATCAACAAGCGTTGCAAACGTGATGTTCACTGCTACCGATGACTGCGGCAATACGTCGAACACGACGGCTATGTTCACCATCGAAGACACAATGGCTCCTGTCGTTTCAGAAGCGATGGACATGACGGTTGAATGCGACGGCGATGGCAACGTGACTGATCTCGAAGCGTGGCTCGTTGATAACGGCGGTGCCTCAGCCACGGATGTGTGCGGTGGAGTGTCCTGGGCCAATGACTTCGAGGCGTTGAGCGATGGCTGCGGTGCAACAGGTGGTGCGACCGTGATGTTCACGGCTACAGATGCCTGTGGCAACGCGACGAGTACATCGGGGACATTCACTTCGGAGGATACCGAGGCCCCAGCATTTACAGGAGCACCGATGGATCAATCGAATCAATGTGAAGAGGTAGCTTATGTCGCTGCGGCAGTGGATGCGTGCAGTGCTGTGAGTATTGTGGAAGAGCGGACCGTGATCAGCGACGATGCTTGTGGCAACTACGAGCACTTGGTGTTATTGACAGCAACGGATGCTTGCGGCAATAACTCAGAACATCAGTTTACCATTGTGGTTTTGGATACAGAAGCTCCCGAAGTCGAGGATGCTGAAGGAATCGAAAACGGAGGAATCCTACCGGTTTGTGCTGATGACATCTGGGGTGCATTGAGTATTCCTGAACCCGTGTCGTTGACTGCCATGGACAATTGTGGAGCGGACTTCACATTGGAAATAACCGAGACCATTCTAGGGTCGTATGCTCCAACGGAAACCGTGAGTAATTTCTTTACTCCGATCACTCCAGAAACAATGGATGATGGATTGACTTGCGATGGTTTCTCGGTAAATGCAGCGCGCTTATTCAACTTCCCTGGGGATGAGTTCTACACCGCTATGGGTGGTTTGATGACGAACTATGCTGATGGCACGCGTCATTTGACGCTCGACGTAGTTTCTGCTGAAAACCCCAACGCAGGGTGGACATTTGAAGTCGATTTGGATTTGGGAATGAACTGGGTCGACTGGGAAGGTCAACCGGGAGCGCAGAGTTACAAATCGGAATGTGGTTTGGGTGATTATACCCAGTGGATGTATCACATGATGCAAGCTTCTAGTTCTGCATCTGGATGGGGAGACTACGAAGGTTCCGAGTTGAGTCTGACGCATCAACCGGCGAACGGCTACTTCGGGTTCCAAATAGGAGAGGGAGCGAACAACAAGAATGCGAATCAAGGATTTAGCGGTTGGTTCTATTACGCTGGCACGTTCGCAGGGGCTGATGTCATGGGGTCAGGCGATCTCTTTGGTGACTTGGATTGCTGTCTTCCTTGGATGATTGAGCGGACCTATACCATGACGGATTGTTCGGGCAATGTCTCTGAATTTGACTACACTGTAGACGTGAATGGTGTGACGTGTGAGCCATTTGAGCCAACATTAGACGGCAGCATTGCAGAAGAATCCAATTCGGACAGTGATGCTGATTCGAATGGAGACATTTCAGAAGAAGATGCCGACACGAAAGACCCGATCAAGATTTTGGCGTTGACTCCAAACCCATCGTCTGAATTGGCCTTATTGTCCTTTATGGCTAGCGATGACGAATACGTATCGGTATATCTGTACAACGGCTCAGGATTGCTTGTGTCGAGCCTCTACCAGGGCCAAGTGCCAGGCAATGTGATCATGACAATTGAGGTTCCATCCAATGAGTTGGACAACGGGTTGTATCAAATTCAGATCATGTCCAGCGCTGGAATGGTCACGAGAAAGTTGATGGTCAACTCCTAATATTCAATCGCGCTGAGATTCACAACGGGAAGCTCTTCCAGAAATGGAGGGGCTTTTTTGTGCCCTTGCGTTAAGCGATGTGCCCTTAACGTTCTCGGATCCGTTTGTACAGTTTGGTGGCCAATGTGATGGCAATGGCGACTCCAAGAACCCCAACGACCCCCCAAATCCATGAAACGTGGTCTTTCAACACCACTAGGAATACCACGGCGATTAAGATGATGGTAGGTACTTCATTGAGCAGCCGGTACGTTAGCGACGACCAGCGGGGGATTCCATATTGAAGCTCGCGATAAATGCGATGTCCTAAGATTTGATACATCAGCAAAAGCCAAACAAACCCCAGCTTGACCAACATCCAAGGCATGAGCAGTAGGGCCGGGTTGATCCAAACCATAGCACCTCCAAATGCCACGGTAAGAATAGCGGATGGCCAGGTGATGGCAAACCATAATCGGCGTTCCATTATGCGGAATTGATCAATCAAAACTTCGCGTTTTGGTTCAGGGGCATTGAGTGCCTCTCTGTGGTACACAAAGAGGCGAAACATGTAGAATAATCCGGCAAACCAGGTCACCACGAATATGACATGTAGGGCTTTGAAGATATCGTATGACATTTGTGCAAAATTACTTCGCCATGGTTACCCAACGCACTCCAAAAGAAACTTACGCCTCAAGCGCCCGTATTGTCATGCCCAATGACACGAATACACTGGGCAACTTGATGGGGGGTAACTTACTGAATTGGATGGACATAACGGCGGCAATTAGCGCTCATCGATGCTCTCGACGTATCTGTGTGACGGCCGCGGTGAACAACGTTTCTTTCAAACAACCCATTCGATTGGGTGATATTGTGACGATTCACGGACAGGTATCGCGGTCGTTTAGCAGTTCCATGGAGGTCTTTTTGCAGGTATTTGTGGAAGATCACCTCACGGGCGAGCAAAGTTTATGCAACGAAGCCATGTACACATTTGTGGCGGTAGACCAATTGGGCGCACCCATCGCGGTTCCTAAGATGTTGCCGGAAACCGATGAAGAGCAGAAACGGTTTGAAGGCGCACTTCGCAGGCGTCAATTGCGGTTGGTGCTGGCCGGTAAAATGAAGCCCACTGATGCTACAGAATTGAAGGCGTTATTCGATTGAAGAGCATGCCAGTGCTGAAGTCTTCAATCGAGAAGAGGCGTTAAGGCGTCAATTACGCGCTGGTCGGCAACATGGTTGGCGCACCAATCTCCGGACCGATGCCCCCCAAATCGGCAGCGATCTCCCAATTTTGAGCACGGTCGATTCCCACGCCCTTCCGGTTCGATGTTGCGCGAGCCTGAAGCGGGCAACCACGCTGACATCCCAAGAGAGGGACGCGTGCATCCCCAGATGGCAACGACGGGTGTGCCGACTGCTGCAGCGACATGCATCATGCCTGTGTCTCCTGCTAGGCTGGCTTTGGACGTGCGAATTGTCTGTGCTGATTCCGCCAAGCTAAGTTGTCCAACACGGTCGATGATGTGCGGATTTGCTTCGAGAAGCGTCTTTGCTTGCGAGGTTTCGGATGGACCACCAATCAATGTTATGAGGACGTTAGGAAAGGAGGCAATCACGGCGCTTAAGAGGCTCATGGGGATACGTTTCCCATCATGTGTTGCTCCCATGGCAATGCACAATCCGCTCCGTTGTTCAGCATTGGAATCGACCCAAATAGGCGGCCATGCTGCAGCCGTCTGAGCCCCGAATGCGGCTAAAGTTTCGCTGTAGCGTGTTACGATGTGTGGGACGGATTCTTTTCGCCAGCCTCTGACTAGTAACCACTTCGTGACATTCCATTTGTCGACCGTAAATGCGAAAACGGCTAGCGCTTTTTTGACCCGACGCGAGCGCAAATTGTTGTGCAAGTCAATGATGTAGTCAAATTCTAATGCTTTCAGTTCAGCTGTGACTTCCCGTGTGCTGCGCTCAATGGTATGTACCGTTTCAATCATGTCGCCGAAGCCTTCGACAACGCCTGCATAAGCCTTCTTGGTAAGGTAGTGCAGTTCGCAAGGTCCGTTCACAGCATCGCGCAAAGCGGCAACCGCGGGAGCGGTCAATACGATGTCCCCGATCGAGGAAAAGCGAATGATGAGAATTCGAACGGCTTGTTGCGACATGGAGCAAAGCTACCGCATTACCTTCGTAGCGTGCGCATCATTGATACTCATACCCATCTTTATCAGCCAACGTTTGATGAAGACCGCGACGCAGCGATGCAGCGATGTACAGAAGCCGGTGTAGAAACATTGCTTCTACCCAATATCGATGCAGCCTCTATTCCGCGTGTTCATGAAATGATGGATTGCTGGCCTGACCGGTGTTTTGGAATGATGGGATTGCATCCTTGTCATGTAAAACCGGACTCTTGGCAATCTGAGTTGCAGACCATTCGGGAACAAATTGATCATTCGGGAAGGCGCTATGTAGCGATCGGTGAAATTGGATTTGATCTGCACTGGGATAAAACCACATTGGACATCCAGCACACGGCTTTTCGCAAGCAAGTAGAATGGGCGAAAGAGCTCAAGCTGCCCATCGTTATTCACGTTCGGGAAGCGTTTGACGCGTTGTTCGAAGCGCTGGATGAGGTCAATGATGAAGCCCTTACTGGTGTTGTTCATTGCTTTACAGGAAATGTGGAGCAAGCTGAACGTATTCTTGATTATGGTAGGTTTTACTTGGGGATAGGTGGTGTTGCGACCTATAAAAATGGGGGGCTCGACGCAGTGTTGCCTCATGTTCCACACGACCGGGTAGTGCTTGAAACAGA
The DNA here is from genome assembly GCA_913041135.1 of uncultured Flavobacteriales bacterium. GTDB lineage: Bacteria > Bacteroidota > Bacteroidia > Flavobacteriales_D > Sanyastnellaceae > UA16. The sequence continues at coordinate 24,613 of CAJWIF010000013.1, read as the reverse complement.
TAGTCCTTATTTGTCTCCTGTTCCCCATCGCGGCAAGCGCAACGAGTCTTCTTACACGGCCATTGTTGCTCAGCGCGTTGCCGATCTTTGGCAATTGCCCATAGAGCGCACAGCAGCATTGACGACTGCCAATGCCGAACGCTTGTTTTCGTTGCCTTTCAACGGATCAAATCAATGATTGATATGGGTGAAAATGATAGCCGGATCTTACTGATCTACACGGGAGGCACCATTGGGAGTGTCAAGGACAATGATTCTGGAGCCCTCGTTCCTATTGATTTTTCCGAAATTCATCGGCACGTACCAGAATTGGAACAGCCGGGACGTTCGATTGAATCTGCGTCATTTGAGCCTCCGATTGATTCGTCCAACATGGGGCCGGAACACTGGAAGTTGCTGGCCCAGATTATCCGAGATCATTATGTTGATTTTGATGGCTTCGTTGTGCTACACGGAACCGATACGTTGGCCTACACCGCATCAGCGTTGAGCTTTATGCTAGAAGGCTTGCGTAAACCCATCATTCTCACGGGGAGCCAACTGCCTATCGGATTGCCACGAACGGATGGGCGTGAAAATTTACTAGCGTCTGTAGAGATTGCTGCTGCGATGCGGCTCGGAAAACCCATAATTCAGGAAGTCGCAGTGTACTTTGGATCATCCCTATTTCGCGGAAACCGCACGCATAAAGCAAGTGCCGAGTCCATGCAGGCCATCATCAGTCCCAATTTACCTGCGTTAGCAGAGGCTGGGGTGGATATCATCTACAATGATGCCCAGATGTTCCAGGATCCCGTGGAGACTTTCGCGTTATGGGACACCTTGGAATCGAATGTCGCTTGGCTACCGTTGTTTCCTGGGCAGCCAATCGATGTGATTCGAAGAGTAACTGAATGGCCTGAATTGAAAGGATTGGTCCTGTCAACATTTGGATCAGGCAATGCGCCCTCGAACCCTGAGTTTAAAGCCGCTTTGTCAGAGGCTCATGATCGGGGAGTGGTTATGGTCAATGTGAGTCAATGTGGTCACGGAGCTGTGCACCCGGAACGGTATGCTACCGCCCACCTTTTGCGGGATTGTGGTGTGATTCCAGGTGGGGACATGACCACGGAGGCTGCCCTCACGAAATTGATGGTGTCGCTCGGGAAAGGATGGAAAGGGGAGGATATGCGCTCAGCGATGTTGCACAATCTGCGTGGAGAGTTGACTCGATACAGCAGTTTGGTCTCCTAGAGATCATGGCGTTTTGCATGTTTCACCAGAGATGGTGTGAACGCGGGTGACTTGAATGCGTGCGCGAGAAGCTCCTTTTATTTTCGAAGGGGTACGTAGAAATGTCTTGGACATTCCAGGTTGAATGGGTGAAATCAGCTCGGTGGAATTGAATACCCCCGTATCCTCTTCAATCAATTGCCCCGCATTGTCCTCAAAGGAGACACTCCAGATGAGGTGATCCACAGTCTGCTGCTTGGTATTCTTGAAGTTGACCGAATATCCAATGAGGTAGCCAAACGCAGTGGAAGCCTTTACTTCTTCTACCTCAACTCCACAAAGCCCTGTTTGCTGGCTGAGCGCTGAAGCACTCCATGCCGTCATCAACACAAAGAATAAGCAGGAAGGAATGGGATGGGGCATGGCAAGCGAGGGATAAAAAATGAAGGTAAAAAGACCAAGGTAAAAACGAAAGCGTATTGGATTGATGTGTCGTGAGAAGTTGGTCTTTGTTTGCAACGCTTGTTTATGGTATTTTTGCACCCCCATTGCCGAGTGCGCAATGGAAATGGAGAGGTGGCCGAGTGGCTTAAGGCGCACGCTTGGAAAGCGTGTTTACTCGAGAGGGTAACCCGGGTTCGAATCCCGGTCTCTCCACAAAAACGGAGTCGAACTCACGAGGAGTTTAGACTCCGTTTTTTTTTAAAGACCTTGCAATACCTTGGGGGGAAATCAAAGCCATGTCAGAACTGAACTCAAAGCTTGGAATGTGGATTGGGATGGCATCGGCCTCCATCATCCTGCTTGGTTGCTTCTTCAAAGCCTTTCACCTTCAGGGGGCCGCATTCGTTTTTGTAGTGGGCATGTTGCTCTTTTGCTTCGGTTTCATCCCGGTAGTGATGGTAGGGCTTTTCAAGTGGGGACAGGGCGTGCTGGCTTTGGGGAGCCTATTTTCCAGTACGATGATTTTAGGAGCGCTATTCAAAGTGATGCATTGGCCGTATGCCAATTTTCTAATCGCTTGGAGTGTGAGCATCATCCTGTTTGGCATCTTGCCACTCCATTTTTTAAAGACTTTCAGGACCCCGTTGAGTGATAGTTACACTCGGGAAGCCAAACAAAGGGATGTTTTCTTGGGCACCCTCCTCATGGCTTTTTTTGCCACGTGGTATTTACTACTCGACTTGTCGAGAGTTCCTAGCCCCTACAGCTGGCCATCTTGATTGCTTGTTTTTTCGTCAGATGGTGTCGTGTCAATCCAAATGGATTGTGCCTTGAAGGTAGGTCGTCGCTTCACCGATGAGGTGAATGCGGTCACCAACCACGCGGCAGTGTAAATCCCCGCCTCGTGAAGAGAGTTGCTGGGCGGAGAGTTTCGGTTTCCCCAATACTTCCGACCAATACGGAGCAAGTGAACAGTGTGCCGATCCGGTTACAGGGTCCTCTAGAATGCTGGATTGAGGCGTGAAAAATCGCGAAACGAAGTCGCAATGATCACCGTGGGCCGTAACGATCACTCCCCCTGTCCCCAAATTGATTTGGTCAAATATGGACTGATTGACGGTGATGTTGCGCACAGCAACTTCATTTGGATAGATCAAAACGTAATCACGGGCTTTCATGATTTTTGTTGGTTGCGCATTCAAGGCGCTGGAGATTTCCAAGGGAAGAATACAAGTGACGGGAGGACGACTCGGAAGGTCCATGCGATAGCCGCCGCGCTCTTTGTGAACGAGCAGAGGGCCGCTCAGTGTGTCAAAAGACACGCTGTCCCAATCCGGATGCAGGTGATGCAGCACCGCATGACCTGAGGCCAGGGTGGCGTGACCACACAGGTCCATCTCAATTTCTGGCGTAAACCATCTCAGGTGGAAGCGCCCCGCTTGCTCCACCATGAATGCAGTCTCGGCTACGGCATTTTCAGCGGCAATTTTGAGCAATGTGGTATCGGGAAGCCAGGAATCAAGTATCACGACACAGGCTGGATTGCCTGAAAAAACGTGTTTGGTAAACGCATCGATTTGAAAAAGAACGAGGTCCATGGGTGGAAAATACAAGTAAATTCTTGCGCACTTTTGGTGATAGATGTTTTATGCAGGTTGTTTGGAGTAGTTTAGTTCAAATTATACACCATGAAGTTTTATCATTTTATTGCAGCTGGGGCTTTCCTAGCGAGTTGTTCCTCTGGCGGAAATCATGCGGATTACGCGGCCAACTTGGCATCGGCTCAGTCCGCAATTGCGGCCCACGAAAACGAAGACATCGAGGCTTGGGTAGCTCACTTTTCGGATAGTTTGAAGCATGAATCACCTGTCTACGGAGCAGGGATCATCGACTTGGTTCAGCAAAAAGAGCAAATCGGCATGTACCACGCGGCGTTTGATGATATCAAATTGACGGAAGCAATTTGGTTGCCAGGCGTGAATGATGAAACAGGTCGACCCGACGGGAGCGTTCGATGTTATGGGAAGTGGACGAGCACGTTTGTTCTATCTGGAAAGACGGCCGTCTTGAATGCTTACCACTACTTCAGCTTTACGGATGGTAAGATTAGCCAGTCCGGTGACTTCTTTGATTTTGGAGGCCTTATGGATGCTGTCGCTCCGGATGTGACCACGTTCGTCGCGACTCATGATGTGAAGGACGCGAGCGCTTGGATGGCCGCGTGGGTGCCCGGTGCAACTGATTATGAGACGTTCAAAGCAATGGGGGTTTCGGCTCGCTTGTTTCAATCAGCTAATCCTGCCAATGCAAACGGTACGGCCGTTCTTTTTGATGTGACTGATGTGCCTGCTTTCGAAGCATTCACCAGCGGTCCTGAAGGAGCAGCAAGTGCAGAGAATGCCGGTATTAAGATGAATACCTTGGAATTTTACAGCGAACAAACCCCTTAATTGGAGTTGATTTGTTGGATGGAAAGGGGCTGCAGCGATGCAGCCCCTTTTTGCTGTTCAGTTGTTTTGATTTTTTATCGTGCACAGTCCAAGCGAATCTATAAACAACTAAAAACAAGTGGTTTAATTGCCTTTGGAGGCTGGTTTTACGGGCTGTCTTTTTCGCTTGCTCAAAGCGAGAGTACTGCCTACATTTGCAATCGGTTGGCTTGCTAGTGAGCAAGCATCCGAGACCTTTGAGTAAATTTCACCAACCTGATTCACACATGAAGAAGTTGTTTGCCCTCCTCGCTATCGCAGGGCTGTTTCTCGTAAATGTTCCCATGACTGCTTGGTCCCAAGAGGCCGTAACGGAACTTTCTGTTGATACTGCCGATACTTCAGCAGACATGGACTCCGTTTCGATGGAAGAAGCTATGATGGATTCCACCGCAGTGGAGGAAGTCATAGAAGTTGAATCAATTGCTGAACCTGTAGAGGAGACGCGGGAAGTGTTGAGCTTTCACCAGACAGTGAAGAAGTACTTCATTGAAGGTGGTGCAACGTTCATGGCGTTTGTACTAATTTGTTTGATTCTCGGTTTGGCTTTGAGCATCGAGCGAATCATCTATTTGAACATGGCCACAACCAATTCCGGTAAGCTTGTCGAGGAAATTGAAGAGGCTCTCGGAAAGGGAGGTGAAAAGGCCGCCATGGAAGTCTGCCGTAACACGCGGGGTCCTGTAGCGACCATCTTCTACCAAGGCCTGGATCGCTCATCAGGAAGCTATGAAGAAGTCGCGAAGGCGATTGAGGATTATGGCAGTGTAGAAATGTCCAAACTGGAACGCGGTCTAAGTTGGATCAGTTTGTTCATTGCATTGGCTCCGATGTTGGGCTTTATGGGTACGGTTATCGGTATGATTTCGGCATTTGATAAAATCGCAGAAGCCAACACGATCAACGCATCCATTGTTGCGGGAGGTATTAAGGTTGCTTTGATTACGACCGTTTCAGGTTTGATTGTAGCAATCATTTTGCAGATTTTCTACAACTATATCTTGTCGAAGATTGACAGCATCGTCTTGGACATGGAAGAAGCTTCTATGGACCTCGTTGACTTGTTGTACAAGCGTAAACTTCAAGGTAAATAATCTTAGCAATCATGGGAGATAAAGGACTACGTTTAGGCTTGTCCAGCCTCCGGATTGCGGTCATTGTAGCGGGGATTCTACTCAGCTATTTGATCACTTCCCGAAGTGGATCGGATGAGACCTTTGTTGAAGGACAAGAGCGTTACGGCGCCCTATTGGATGGCCTGTTTTACATCATCTATTTTGTTGGGATTGCCTGTGCAGCAGCATCTATCATCTTTGGCTTGGTGTTTTTCATTTCAAACATCAAAGAGAAGATGGGTACGCTTGCCGGAATCGTAGGATTCTTGGTGCTGGGCTTGATTAGCTTCTATGTGCTTGCAGACGATACCGTCATGCGTGCGTATGAAGTGAGCGGAATCAAGGTCACTCCGGGCGAAAGCATGTTTGCTGGAGGCGGATTGTACTTTGTCTATCTCTTGGGAGGACTTTCAGTTCTGACCATTTTAGCTGCAGAAATTCGCAGCGCTCTGAAATAAAGGGACAATGGCTCGCCGAGAATTAACAGAAATCAATGCAGGCTCGATGGCGGACATCGCGTTCCTCCTTCTGATTTTTTGGTTGGTCACCACCACCATTGAATCGGATGAAGGGATCAAACGCCAACTTCCGCCGCCGGTTCCGCCAGACATTGACGTGCCGCAGGCCAAAGAACAGAATGTTTTTAACGTCAAGGTTAATTTCTTGGATTTGCTGCTCGTCGAAGGAGAGCCTTTGGACATCGAAGACTTGAAAGACAAGGCAAAGGATTTTTTGATTGCAACAGGAGATGGTGTTATGTCGCATCCTGTAGGTCGGGAAATGGTGGGGCGCAATCGAGATGTTGTGCTGGTTACCGGTTCCAATGGAAAGACCAATGCGGCGTTTCCAGAGCGTGTATGGGTTCGGAAGGCCGATGTGCGGCAACGCATTGCGGAGTACGAAATGTTTGTCTCCACGGCTACGGATGAGAACCGGCGTAAGAATTACACGAAGGTTTTGCAGAAGTGGCGCGAGAAGTTGGCCACCATTACCTTGCTAGGCGGTGATTTTAAGGAGCTTCCGTCATCAGCATTGATTTCCATGCAGAACGACAACAACACGACATACAATACCTATCTGCAAGTTCAAAACGAGCTTCAATCTGCAGTGAATGAATTGCGCGATGAGTTGGCTGTAGCCAAGTTTGGTAGAACGTACAAAGAGTTGGAGGATTTGTATGATCGGAATGCAGACGACAAAGCGTTGTTGAGTAAAATTGTTGCAGTTCGTTCTGTGTATCCCCAGCGGATATCAGAAGCTGAGCCGCGCGAAGGGTCAACCTACTACTGATATGAGCAAGTTTAGGAAAGGAGCGAAAAGGGGCATGGCTACCATCTCTACGGCGTCACTTCCAGACATCGTATTTATGCTGTTGTTCTTTTTCATGGTAGCAACTGTTTTGCGGACTGAGGACGAGAAGGTTCGTTTGATTCGACCGGAAGCATCGGAGCTCTATAAAATTGAAAAGAAGCACTTGATTCGTTATGTGAACATCGGGATTCCGATGGACAGGCGGTATGGAACGGAACCCGTCATGCAATTGAATGATGCGTTTTCGTCTCCTGAAATGATCCAGGATTGGGTGATTTCAGAAAGGACCACCCTGGCTGAATCTGAGCAAAGTAAGATGTGGGTTTCATTGAAGGTCGATCAAGACACGAAGATGGGAATCGTCACAGATGTGAAGCAAGAATTGAGAAAAGCGTCTGCTTTAAAAGTATTGTACTCGGCATCTAGTCGAGAGCGAACAGGAACAATCGAAGAATAAAAATTCTCGATTTGCCTACAAAAACCTCAATGCCTCGGCTTTGGGGTTTTTTTATGGAGCAATTGTTCTGTAGTGCTTAAATGGCCTGCCTGAGTTCGAGCCGTTATTTTGAAGGAAGAGCGTGCTGCCAATCCTGAATTTTGTCCGCAAGGACATCGCTCAGTTTGAAGTAACTCTCGACACTCCATCCGGCTACGTGGGGACTCAATACTACGCGGTCGTTGGCAAGCAACCGATCCAATTCTGATGAGCGTGAGGTCAACCCTTCAAGACTGCGACGCTCAAATTCTAGGACATCTAGTGCAGCGCCATGAATCTCTTGGGCATCGATGGCGTCCAATACGTGAGCTGTGTTGACAATGCCGCCTCGAGCGGTATTGATGAGTGTAATCGGGCGCTTGAAGGCGCTTAGCCAATCCTGTTGCGCGAGTTGGTTGGTTTCTTCATTAAAAGGGAGGTGAAGACTCACGACATCGGCCTGTTCAAAGACCTGGTCCATGGTCCATTCGAGAACTCCTTCATCGCCATGATACCCTTGTACATATTTATCGTACGCGACGACACGGCATTCCAGCCCGCTTAATTTTCGGGCAAAGCTGCGTCCCATGTTTCCGAAGCCGATGAGAGCGACGGTTTTTCCTTTGAGCTCTACCCCGCGGTGTGCTTCACGTTCCCACTTGTTGTTTCGAACACTTGCATCGGCTATGCGTAACTTGTGAAAGAGCATGAGTAGCTGTCCCAAAGCGTGTTCGCCAACGGCATCGGCATTGCCTTCGGGGGAATTGAATACCTGGATGCCGTGAGCGTTGGCATAGTCTACAGCGATGTTCTCAAGTCCCGCTCCACTGCGTGCTGCGAACTGCAAGGCGGGAAGACTACGGAAGAGTGCTTCGTCAAGTTGAAGTCGGGCTCGAATAACGACTCCCGAATGGGCTTTTAGCGCACCTTCAAGGATTTCTTGACGGCCGAGTTTCTCCATGTGGTCGCAAACCCAGCCGGCTTTTTCCAATCGCTCATGAAGTACGGGATGAACGGCATCTAAGAAAGCAACGCGTCCTTTCATAACCTGATCAGATCATGCCAACAATGAGCGTCCCTACGGCGAAGTAGATCATCAATCCGATGATGTCGTTGACGGTGGTGATAAAGGGCCCCGTGGCCAATGCAGGGTCAATCCGGTAACGATTGAGCATGAGAGGAACGAAGGTGCCAAACAAAGCTGCGAAGATGATCACAAAGATGAGTGAAACACTCACAGTAATGCTCAAGGCCGTTCCGAATCCCAACAAAAAGCTCGAGCCTAAGATCAATAATCCGCAGATGAGTCCGTTGATGATGCCGACTCCTAACTCCTTGTAAAGTCGGGAAAACATATTTTGAGTCCCCATGTTGCTTGAGGCCAAGCCTTGTACAACAATAGCTGCAGATTGGACACCAACATTGCCTCCCATCGCTGCGATGAGTGGAATGAATAAGGCCATTTCTGCATTCTTTTGAATATCAAAGGCACCGATCACATACGCTCCACCGATACCACCCACCATTCCAATCAGGAGCCAAGGCAATCGAGCCCGCGTGAGAGTCAAAACACTATCCCGGGATTCGACGTCTTCTGAGATGCCACTTGCAAGCTGGTAATCGCGCTCAGCATCTTCAAGCATCACGTCGACGGCATCGTCAATGGTGATTCGACCGACCAACTGATGTTCGTGGTTTACAACCGGAAGAGCAACCAAATCATACCGTTCCATCAACTTGGTGGCTTTCTCCGATGATTCGAGATCTCCGATGGTAATGATGTCCTCTGTTTCCTGAATCTCTTGAATTTTCGTGCGTGTACTCTCTGCGTTGAGAAGCAAATGCTTCAGACTCAACCGTCCCGTCAATTTACCAAGAGGGTCGACGACATATACGGTATACACTTGTTCCAATTCCTCCGCTTGTCGTCGAATTTCACGAATCGCGCGATTCACGGTCCATTCGGCTTGAACCTTCACCAACTCCTTGGCCATCATCGCTCCAGCGGTACCCTCCTCATAATTCAATAAATCTCGGATGTCCGAAGCTTGGTCATTGTCTTCCAGCATCTGGATGACTTCTTCGGCTTTGGATTCAGGCAATTCGGACATCACATCCGCCGCATCATCCGAGTCCAAGTTTTCGAGAACTTCTTCTGCGATTTCCCCAGCGGTCATCCCGCTGAGAAGTTCAGATCGCTTTTCTTCGTCCAACTCCATCAGCACATCCGCCTTGAAGTCGTTTTCTAAAAGACGGTAGAGGTAATTGGCATCATCGATGCGCAAATTATTCAGGACTTCGGCAATGTCTGCTGCGCGCAATTCTCCTAACTGGCCGATCAGGTCGCGGTCGCGTCCTGCTTCAATCTGCTCATGCAGTATTTGAAAAAATTGTTTGTCTAAATGCAGCATGACCAAAGGGATTGAGCAGCTATGCTGCGCAAATGTACGGGTAAGAGTGCCGCCGAATGCCACGGCGACTCAACGTCTCAAGTCAATTTCTTTCGTTTCGAAGCGAAAAATGATTGGATTAAAGAGCTGCACTCCTCTTTTAGGATGCCGCCATCGACAACGGTTTTGGGATGAACAAGGCGGTGTTCAGCGTGTGAACTCCAGCGTTGAAACCCTCTTTTTTCATCCGATGCGCCATAGACGATTCGGCCAACTCGCGTCCAAAAGGCTGCTCCCGCGCACATCGGACAAGGTTCTAAAGTCACGTAAAGTGTGCACTGATTGAGGTGTTTGCCTCCTAAAAATTCTGAGGCAGCTGTGAAAGCTTGCATTTCGGCATGTGCCGTGAAGTCATGGAGTCGTTCGCAGAGATTGTGTCCCCTCGCAATGACCTGGTTGCGCGCGACAATGATGGCGCCAACGGGTACTTCATCCTGTTCGAAGGCATGCTGGGCTTCAGCCAAGGCCAAGCGCATGTAGTGTTCATCGTTCAAAGGTTGTTCCATCGGTAAATCAATGTCGTGCTGGGGTGGTTTTATCCACCCAGCTGTTGAGCATTTCAAATGCTTGAATGTTGGCCGAAGTGGGAGGCAAAGAGCCATTCATGTCTGGAATCTCGCCTCGCTCCAATTCCGATTGGGTGCAAGTGGAGAAGCCAAAGGCATCGGCCCAGTGTCGTGCAAGATAAAGCTGCTCAGATTGTCCGGGAGTGGGAACGAGGATTGCGCGGATTCCCAATGCAGCGAGATCCAAAAGGGATGAATACCCCGAACGGCAAATCACCACGTTTGCCCCTTTCAGTGCTCCCGCCAATTCAAGAGCTGTGGGATTGGGCCACGTTGTGACGCTACCATCCGTTCGAACGGTTCCCTTGGGGTTTCCCGATACGATGAGTCCACCGCGTCCATCCTGAGACATCCACTGTCTCAAGGCCTTTTCCATGAGACTTCGATGCGGTTCGGGACCGCTGACCATGCCGACGCGTTCCCACGACCCGTTGAGAGCGTTTGCGGGCAATCGACTCAGTACTCCAAGCCGCTGCGGCGAGACGGGTAGGCCCTTCTTAGCGCCTAGTTTGCCACTTAAGTCAGGGTTTTCGACGATGTCCGGTGTCCAAAGTTGATCAAATTGACGGGCATGGTAACGTACGAAAGCATCGACAGCCCATTGACCGGAATGCCCAACCGGTAGATGCCATTGGTGCGAAATCAGCGCACATGGAACCACAGGTGTCTGCGCTCCATAGCAGTTGTCACTCACGACGTGCGTGATGCCATGTCTGGTGACAAATGACTGGGTCCACTGGCGTTCAGCTTGAATGTTGCGCAAAAAACCCGGTACCTGAAGAGCGATCCACAACCGGTTGCCATGTTTGGAGTAAATTATTTCCTGATTGGGCTTCTCATGAAATGCCACATCGGAATGAGCGCACTGGCTGCGTAAAAATTGCAACGCAACGCCTTTGGATGCTACGTGAACGACCCATCCGCTGCGCCTGGCATGCTCAATCAATGGCAGTGTCCGCGTAGCGTGTCCCATGCCCCAATTGAGCACGGTGAATAAAAGCCGAGGTGATGTGGAATCCGAAGTGCTCATCACCGCGTAAGTTCCGTAATTTTACCCAATCTATGGGCAAAGGTAAATTGGTCAAATGGCAGGAGCTCGCAACCTTCGAAAGGGTTTTTGAGCCAACGTTGCAGGAAGCTGTGGACGGCAAAGATTTTGAGCTGAAAGGTTCTTGGTCTCAAAAGGTTTTTGGCAATGATCATCCTATTGTCCTTGAACTGGGATGCGGCAAAGGGGAGTACACGCTGGCGCAAGCGCGCAAGGACCCCAAGCGGAACTTTATTGGTGTGGATATCAAGGGGCAACGTGTATGGCGTGGAGCCAAAACGGCCAATGAAGAGGAAATGCAAAACGTCGCTTTTTTGCGTACGCGCATTGAATTTGTGGACCGTTACTTCGGACCCAACGAAGTCAGTGAAATCTGGTTGACTTTCAGTGACCCCCAACCGAAAGACGAGAAAGGGACGAAACGTATTACCTCATCTGTTTTCATTGAGAAGCGGTATCGCAATTTTCTGAAGCCGGGCAGCCTGATTCACGTCAAAAGTGATAGCCCCTTGTTGTATCAAATGACCAAAGAGGGATACGAAGAGGCCGGCTATGAGATGTTGTATGATAGCAGCGACGTCTACGGAGAATTGATTCATCGCGTTCCAGATGATTTGCGTGAATTGTTGGAGGTGAAGACGTTTTACGAGCAAATGTGGCTGGAAGAAGGACGGAAGATTCACTACCTCCAAATTCGTATTTGAATGTCCAAAGCGGATGTGTTCCAACGCGATGTGTTTGCCCTAACACGTGCCATTCCTTATGGTCGAGTGACATCGTATGGAGCAATTGCGCGGAGCATTGGAGCGGCTGGAGCTGCAAGACGGGTAGGTTGGGTGCTCAATACCAGTTTCAATATTGTACCGCCAGTTCCCGCTCACCGGGTGGTCAATCGTCAGGGGCTGCTCACAGGGCGCATGCATTTCCCCGAGGATCATCCGATGGAGGCGCAGCTCACAGCGGAGGGAGTTGAAATTAGCGATTACGGAGTAGTGAATTTTGCAGAAAAGTTCTGGGACCCTCAAGTCGAATGGTTGGATTGAATGTAAAATGAAGAATAGCATGACAAAGGAAGCGGTGTTGGATGCCTTGCGGCTCGTCGTTGACCCTGAATTGGGCAAGGACTTGGTCACATTGGACTTTGTGGGGTCCATAGAGGTCGGAGAATCGGGTATCCAGGTAGAGGTGAAATCGTCCAATCCTGCCATGCATGCGCGCACGCGATTGCAAGAGGCTGTGGAGTTTGCATTGGAACGAACGTTTGGTCAAGAAGTGGCTGTTGAGGTAACCGTCTCTACATTGAAAAAGGAAGAACGCACAACAGAAACACGAAAAGTGCTTCCCGGCGTGAAACAGATTATCGCGATTGCATCGGGCAAAGGCGGGGTTGGAAAAAGCACGGTGGCATCCAATTTAGCTGTGGGATTGGCGCAACTTGGTTACAAGGTTGGATTGTGCGATGCGGACATATACGGACCGAGTGTCCCTACGATGTTCGACGTTACCAAAGAAAAGCCCGCGCCGATTGAAGTGGGTGATCGAACACTCATCCAGCCCGTGGAACAATATGGAGTCAAGGTGCTGTCCATTGGGTTTTTTGCTGACCCCGATCAAGCTATTGTTTGGCGAGGTCCCATGGCAAGTCGCGCATTGACCCAGTTGTTTACGGATACGCACTGGGGTGATTTGGATTTTATGCTCATCGATTTACCTCCAGGTACAGGTGATATTCACTTATCGCTGGTACAAGAGGTTCCGTTGACTGGAGCTGTCGTTGTGAGTACACCGCAAGAGGTGGCGTTAGCGGATGCGCGCAAGGGCGTGGGCATGTTCCGTTTGGAGAGTGTCCAAGTGCCGGTTCTGGGGATTATTGAGAACATGGCGTATTTCGTGCCACCGGATGCACCGGAAAAACGATATGATATATTTGGAACGGATGGAGCGAAGCGGCTTGCAGATGCTTTAGATGTGCCATTCTTAGGAGAGCTACCGCTCATGCAAACAATTCGAGAAGCAGGGGATGCCGGTCGACCGGCCATGCTTCAAGGAGATTCACTGGCTGCTGCGGCATTCCGTCTCGTCTTGTCTAACTTGCTGAAACAATTGGGAAAAAACGTCGAATGATGTCAGACCGCACTTCAATGGAAAATCTGGAAGGCCGCGTGCAGCGTGCCCTAACGGATTTGCGTCCCTACCTCGAAGCCGATGGAGGAGACATCCAGTTGGTCGAAATTACCAAGGACCTCTGTGTGAAGGTGGAGCTGCACGGCGCATGTGCTGATTGTCAGATGATCCACATGACCATGAAAGGGGGAGTAGAGCAGGCGATTCGCCAGGCAGCTCCTGAAATAACAAAAGTAGAGGCCATCAATTGGCCCGCAGCTTAATCGCGAATTATCCGAGAACATCCGGTGCATTCCTTTTGTTGCATCATTACTTTTACGCTGTCGAAAATTCCATGAAGGAATTTATTGAACGGGTACAACCATTGCCATGATCCAAACGGACATTCTCATCATAGGAGCCGGACCTTGCGGCTTATTCACCGTATTTGAAGCGGGGTTGCTAAAACTACGTTGTCACTTAATCGATGCTTTGCCTCAAGCTGGCGGGCAGTGTTCGGAAATATATCCGAAGAAGCCCATCTATGATATTCCGGCGTATCCCTCCATTTTGGCTGGGGACCTGGTCGATAAACTGATGGAGCAAGCGGCTCCTTTTCAGCCTGGATTCACCTTGGGTGAGCGCGCTGAAACCATCGAAAAGGACGCGGAAGATCAATTTATTTTGACGACAAATCGCGGGACGAAACACCGCGCTCCCATCATCGCTATTGCGGGTGGTTTAGGATGTTTTGAGCCGCGTAAACCGCCAGTTCCTGGACTTGCTGCATTTGAGGATCGCGGAGTGGAGTACATCATCAAGGACCCTGAATTTTATCGTGAGAAACGGGTCGTCATCAGTGGCGGTGGAGACTCTGCCTTGGATTGGGCCATCTTCCTTGCGGAGGGTGTGGCGTCGCATGTGACGCTCATTCATCGCCGTCAAGAATTTCGAGGGCATCTGGACAGTGTGCAGAAGGCCATGGATTTGGCGCAAGCAGGAAAAATTCAGTTGCTCACGGACTCGGAAGTGACAGAAGCGCACGGCGATGGAGCGCTGAAGACTTTGGTGGTCAAGCACAAGACTGAAGGGGAGCGCACGCTCGAGACAGACCATTGGGTTCCACTCTTCGGATTGAGTCCAAAACTAGGTCCGATTTCAGATTGGAATCTCAATGTCACGAAGAATGCTGTAGAGGTAGACACGTTCGATTACAGCACGAATATCCCCGGCATATATGCCATCGGGGATATCAACACCTATCCGGGCAAGTTGAAGCTCATCTTGTGCGGTTTCCATGAGGCGACGTTGATGGTGCAAAGTGCCTTTAAACGGATTTATCCGGATAAGAACTTGGTCTTGAAATACACCACGGTCAACGGCGTTAACGGTTTTTAAGCGAACGGCATGGATCACATCATTGAAGTCAATGTCATCGATCGGGATGGCCAACTCCACAAACTGGAGGCCCCCACGGACATGGGGATGAACATGATGGAGTTGTGCAAAAGCGCTGAGCTTCCCGTAGAAGGAACGTGCGGTGGCATGGCCATGTGTGCCAGTTGTCACATGTATGTGGATAGCAGTCACGACGTTCCTGAGAAATCGGATGATGAAGAGGACATGCTTGACGAAGCGTTCTTTGTTGAAGACAACAGCCGATTGGGTTGCCAAATCTATTTGGCAGATGCCTTAGATGGTCTTACGGTTCGCCTCGCTCCAGTGGGGCAGTAAGACGCTAACCGTTGGTCGCTTCGAAGACGACTCGAGGATTCATGGGCTCACCGCTTTGAAGCCATTGCTGAACCAATGCTGATTTGCCGATCGCTTGCAAGCTGTCCATGTGACGTTCAGCGTGCGCATCGGAGCAAATCATCTTGACGATCCCTTTTTCAATCAGTGTCTTCGCGACTTGGTACGTTTCTGGGCCATACGCTCCGGCCAGAGAAGTCCCGTTGACAGTGATCCAAACCCCGCGATCCTGGAGACTCTCAAATTCATTGAGCTGTTGATGCCAATATGGATAACGCTCAGCGTGAGCCAAAACCGGAGTGTAACCAGCCATTTGCAAGTCAAAAAGCACTTGTTGGTGGTTAATCGGCGGCTCATGGAAGCCAAATTCAAACAAGACACATCGAATGGCTCGCCCATTTTCGTCTAGCGCTGGAAACCACAGCAGATCATTGGCGGCAATGCAGTCCTCAAAGTGTGAGTCGAGGAAGTACTCGGCAGCGAGGTGGATCCGGAATCCTGGCCAGCGCTCCGCGACTGCTCCTTGCAATTTTAGAAAAGGTGCAGTCAGGGTATGCTTCGAGTTGGGATAGATGTCGGAGTGAATGTGCGAAGTGAGCACAGCGCGCTGGTAGCCCAATCCCACAAGACGCTCAATCAACTTGAGGGATTGCTCCAAATTTTCGGCGCCATCATCCACCCCTGGGACGATGTGAGAATGCACATCGGTAATGAGGTGTTCACCCAAGCGCATGCCAAGCTGGTTGAACTCCGGTTGGACCGATTTTCCTGGAGAAGATCGGAAGCGATTCCACCAACTCATCAACGATTGCCGTAGATGGTTTCGTAATACTGTTGGTAGTTTCCGGAGGTCACCGACTCCATCCACTCTGCGTTGTCCAAATACCAACGGACCGTTTCCTTCAAACCGTCCTCAAATTGGATGGACGGTTTCCATCCCAGCTCCGACTCGATGCGAGAAGCGTCAATGGCATACCGCATATCGTGTCCAGCACGGTCCGTCACGTAAGTAATCAGCTCGAGTGAAGCCCCTTCCGGGCGTCCCATAGCGGCGTCCACTTCGCGGATCAAGGCATGCACCAAATCGATGTTGCGCCATTCATTCAGTCCACCAATGTTGTACGTTCGGCCCGACGTCCCGTTGTGCAGGATGGTGTCAATGGCTGAGGCATGATCTTCGACCCACAACCAATCGCGGATGTTCAGGCCTTTCCCATAAACGGGCAAAGGCCGCTGATCACGAATGTTCCGAATCATCAATGGAATGAGCTTCTCCGGAAATTGATAAGCGCCATAGTTGTTGGAACAATTGGAGATGACGATGGGCAATCCATAGGTGTGATGCCATGCGCGAACCAAGTGATCGCTTGACGCTTTGGAAGAGCTATACGGGCTGCGTGGATCATAAGCGGTTGTTTCTGAAAACAACCCTTCGGCTCCCAATGAACCATACACTTCATCGGTCGAAACGTGGTAAAAACAGCGGTTGCTCGCATCCTTTCCATCGCCAAGCCACGCATTTTTAGCAGCATGCAACAAGGTCGCCGTTCCGATGATGTTCGTTTCCAGAAAGGCCATGGGATTTTCAATGCTACGGTCCACATGGCTTTCAGCGGCCAAGTGTACGACGGCATTAAAATCGTGCTGAACAAAGAGTTGCGCGATCAAGGCGGCGTCACCAATATCCCCCTTGACAAACGCGTAGCGCTCATGGGAATCGATGTCGCTGAGGTTTTCCAAGTTACCTGCATAGGTCAGCAAATCCAAGTTGACCACGTGCATGTCCGCATGCTCATTGAGGAGCCTGCGAATGACGTGGGACCCGATGAAGCCGGCGCCGCCGGTGACCAATACGTTCTTGAATCGACTCATGCGTTAGAGGCTCCAGTAAGTGAGACGTTTGATGTCGTTGCGGAACAGGCCTTTCAAATCGACGAGTACGCCTTTGTCATCGCTCATTAGCGCTTCGAAATCGCTTTCTTTGAAGTTGCGGTATGGCGCGTGATTCACTGCAACAATAACGGCGTCGTATCCATTGGCTTTGGGTTCGCTCACGAGGTCGAGATCATACTCGTGCTTGACTTGAGCAGGATCGGCCATCGGGTCGACGACATCCACGGTAATGTTGTAGCTCTCCAACTCTCGGATCACATCCACCACCTTGGTGTTGCGGATGTCGGCCACGTCCTCCTTGAAGGTGAGCCCCATGACCAGAACACGCGATTCGAGCGGGTTCTTCCCGAGTTCGAGCATGCGTTTGACGGTCTGTTTACCAACGTGCGCGCCCATAGCGTCATTGACATACCGCCCCGAATTGATGACCCGCGCATGGTATCCCAATTTGCTCGACTTCCATGTTAAGTAATAAGGGTCAATGCCAATGCAATGTCCGCCGACCAGGCCAGGCGAGAATTTGAGGAAATTCCATTTGGTACCGGCTGCTTCAAGGACTTCGTAGGTATTGATGCCAATCCGATCGAATATGATGCTCAATTCGTTGACCAGTGCGATATTGACGTCCCGCTGGGTGTTCTCAATGATCTTGGAGGCCTCGGCCACCTTGATGCTAGACGCACGATGGGTGCCGGCCTTCACAACGAGGTCATACGTTTTCGCGATGGCATCGGTACTTTCTTCATCTGATCCTGAAACGACCTTGACGATGGTCTCGATAGTGTTGACCTTATCTCCTGGATTGATGCGCTCGGGACTGTATCCGACCTTGAAGTCGCTGCCGAATTTCAACCCGCTGACCGCTTCCAATACAGGAACGCAATCTTCTTCCGTACATCCAGGGTATACCGTGGATTCATAGACGACATAATCACCGGCCTTCAAGGCCTGTCCAACCGTTCGCGACGCACCGAGCAACGGCGTGAGGTCCGGTTGATTCGACGGGTTGATCGGTGTGGGCACCGCCACGATGTGGAAGTGCGCCTTTTTGAGATCTTCTGGATTGGCACTGAAAGTGATGTCACAGCCGTCGAAATCAGCCGCATCTAATTCTTCCGAGGGGTCGATCCGCTGTTTCATCATTTCAATGCGCTCGGCATTGATATCGAATCCTATGACCCGAACATGCTTGGCAAAAGCCAAGGCGATCGGTAAGCCGACATAGCCCAATCCGACCACGCTCATCGTCGCCTCTTTGTTGATCAATTTCTCAAACATGGTCATGGTCAAATACTTTCAGGGTGTTCAATTTGAACGGTTTCAACCCCTTCAGGGTCAGTGGTCAATCGATACGCCTCACCTCCTTCAGGGCAGGTGGATTTTCCGTCGGGATCAAAATGCAACCGGTGCCCGTGGACGGACATCCATCCGGCCTGGTGTGCGGGATTGCCAAGGAACAGGGCAAATGGAGGAACGGTCTTGGTCACAACGGCACCAGCGCCAATGAAGGCATACGTTCCGATATCGTTGCCACACACGATGGTGGCATTGGCCCCGATGGAAGCCCCTTTTCCGACGTGGGTCCGGGCATAGTGCCCTTTGCGCACAATGGCGCTACGGGGATTGATGATGTTGGTGAAGACACAACTTGGTCCAAGAAAAACATCGTCATCGCAGATCACGCCTTCATAGATGGAGACGTTGTTTTGCACCTTGACGTTGTTGCCTAAAATGACACCGGGTGAGACCACCACGTTTTGTCCAATATTGCAACGTTCGCCTAGCGTGGCTCCCTTCATGATATGGCTAAAATGCCACACCTTACAGTTCACCCCAACAGTAGACCCGGGGTCAATGACAGCCGATTTATGTGCGAAATAGGTGGGCATCAATTTTTGGAATAGGTTTCGAAATTCTTGTGTTCCGATTTGTACAATTCCTCCTCGGTGAGCGTCAAGAAGTACGCATAGGTTCGCTTGAGTCCTTCACTGCGGTCAATTTGCGGTTCCCAACCGAGGACTTCACGGGCTCGAGCAATGTCGGGTTGGCGCTTCTTAGGGTCGTTTTCAGGCAAATCACGGTACACCACCTTTTGATCCGTGCCTGTAAGCGAGATGATTTCTTCAGCAAATTGGCTGATGGTGATTTCATCGGGATTGCCAATGTTCACGGGACGCGTTTCATCGGAGAAATGTAGGCGGAAGATGCCCTCCACCAAATCATCAACGTAACAAAAACTGCGTGTTTGGGAGCCCGTGCCGAAAATGGTCAAGTCTTCTCCGCGCAACGCCTGTCCAATGAAGGCCGGTAAGACACGTCCATCATTCAGGCGCATCCGTGGTCCGTAGGTGTTGAAAATCCGCGCAATCCGTGTTTCCACACCATGGCAACGATGGTAGGCCATGGTCATGGATTCCTGAAATCGCTTGGCTTCGTCATAGACGCCTCGAGGTCCGATGGTGTTGACATTGCCGAAGTACTCCTCATGCTGCGGGTGGACCTCAGGATCGCCATAGATTTCACTGGTAGAAGCGATGGTGACCCGGGCACCTTTGTGCTTGGCCAAACCCAGGCAGTTGTGTATTCCCAAAGATCCAACTTTCAAGGTTTGGATTGGAATCCGGAGGTAGTCAATGGGCGACGCGGGCGACGCGAAATGCAGAATGTGATCGAGCGCGCCTTCCAATTCAATGTGCTCCGAGACATCGTGGTTGTGGAAGGTAAAGTGCTCGTGATCCATTAAGTGGTCGATGTTTTTGAGATCTCCCGTGATGAGGTTGTCCATGGCCTTCACTTGAAACCCTTCCTGGATGAAGCGGTCGCAAAGATGTGATCCGAGAAACCCTGCTGCACCGGTAATGAGAACTCGCTGCATCAGTGATTTGATAAAGGGTGAACAGTGGATCGACCGATGCTCTTGTAGTAGAAGTTGTGCTTTTGCATGGTGTCCAGATCGTACAAATTCCGTCCGTCAAAAATCGCATGACCGGCCAGAGCCTGTTTCATTTGAGCAAAGTCTGGATTGCGGAATACTTGCCATTCTGTGCAAATGAGCAAAGCATCACATCCTTCTAAGGAGCCCATAGGCGAGTCGCTGTATTTGATTTGGTCTCCCGTATTCTTCCGCACATTGTCCATGGCTTCAGGATCAAACGCTACGATTTCAGCTCCAGCAGCCGTGAGCTTGTCGATCATGTACAAGGCCGGTGCTTCGCGAATGTCATCCGTTTCAGGCTTGAAAGCCAATCCCCACAGGGCAATTTTTTTTCCTTTCAAGTCGCCTTTGAAGTAATCCCGCATAGGATCAAACAACGCCGTCTTCTGTGATTCATTAACGCGCATCACACTATTGAGGATGGCGAAATCAAAGCCGTTTTCTGCACCGCTTTTGTGGAGAGCCTGCACATCTTTCGGGAAGCAGCTTCCGCCGTAGCCAATGCCCGGAAAAAGGAAGCGCGAACCAATTCTAGTGTCTGTGCCCATGCCACGTCGCACCTTGTCGACGTCGGCGCCGACGAGCTCACAGAAATTAGCGACTTCATTCATGAAGGTGATTTTCGTCGCTAAGAATGAATTGGCTGCGTATTTGGTCAATTCGGCACTCTTCTCATCCATGAACAGGATGGGGTTTCCTTGGCGGACAAAGGGCTTATACAATTCTTCCATCAGCTGCTGAGCTCGTGCACTGGAACATCCAATGACCACCCGGTCTGGCTTCATGAAATCGTTTACAGCGAAACCTTCCCTCAAGAATTCGGGGTTGGAAACCACATCGAAATCCACGCGGGCATTGGCCGCTACTGCCGCCTGCACACGTTCAGTCGTTCCCACCGGTACGGTGCTTTTGTCAATGACAACCTTGTAGTCATCCATCAGGCGCCCCAACTGCTCGGCTACGCCCAAGACATAGCTCAAGTCTGCAGATCCATCCTCTCCCGGAGGAGTAGGAAGAGCCAAAAAGATCAAGGAGGCATCTTGGATCGCGCTTTTTAGATCCGTGGTGAACGTTAGTCTACCAGCTTTGATGTTCCGTTCGAACAACACATCCAAATGCGGCTCGTAAATCGGGATTTTACCCGCTTGCATGGATTCTACCTTCGCTCTATCGATGTCAACACAAATCACGTCGTTTCCGGTTTCCGCGAAACACGTCCCGGTCACCAATCCCACATATCCTGTTCCTACAACGGCGATTTTCATTTCTAGCGTTCTTTAATTCAAGCAGATTTTACTGCAATACAAATTTAATCAAAGCTGTACAGACAATAACTTGCTGTGATTCATTGAGTTCGGTGTGCATAGGCAATGAAATGACGCGGGCTGCGAGTGCGTCCGAAATGGGGTGAGCATCGAGGTTGAACCCATACGAAGCAAAGGCCGTCTGCCGGTGTCCAGGAACCGGATAATATACACCCGTCGGAATCCCGTGGGACTTCATATGTTCCACCAAGGCATCCCGCCGAACGGGATCGACTTGGAGGGTGTATTGATGAAAGACGTGGGAACTGCGTACGTCACGCACCGGAATTTGAAGCCCGGGAATATCTTCGAGCAATGCGTCGTATCGCGCGGCCGCATGCTGTCGCGATAAACAGTAGGCATCGAGATGTTGGAGTTTGACTCGTAAAATGGCGGCTTGCAGACCATCCAGCCGCGAATTTAATCCGACGATGTCGTGATGATAGCGCTTGGACATGCCATGGTTGGCGATTTGCTGGAGCTTCCGAGCAATGGTTTCATCGTTGGTCATGATGGCCCCGCCGTCTCCCATGCAGCCCAAGTTCTTCGAAGGGAAGAAGCTGGTGGTGCCCATCAAGCCCAATGTACCTGATTGTGGGGCGTTTTCTCGCTTGCCCTCCGCACCATACCAGCGAGCAGAGATCGCTTGCGCATTGTCTTCAATAATGGGAATCCCCGACTTCTCTGAAATTGAAATCAAGGCATCCATGTCGGCCATCTGACCAAATAAATGCACCGGAACAATGGCTTTGGTCCGCGACGTGATGGCAGCAGCCACTTGTTCTGCTTGGATGTTGAATGTGTCGGCATGGACATCGACCAGTATCGGAGTCGCTCCCAATAAGGCGACCACTTCCACGGTAGAAATGAACGTAAATCCGGTAGTGATGACTTCGTCGCCGGGGCCAATTCCCAGAGCCATTAGCGCAATTTGCAGCGCGTCTGTTCCGTTGCCACAGGGAATGACGAACCGAGAACCCGTATATGCCTGGAGCTCTTCAGAAAACGCCTTGACCTCCGGCCCTTTGACAAAGGCTCCCGTTTGCACCACGCGCTGCATGGCCGCATTGAGCTCGTTTTCGATGGCAGCGTGTTGGCCGATCAAATCGACCATGTGAATGGGTTCCATGGGGTGCAGTCAGGATAGGTAGCTAAAGTACAAAGGGTACAACAAATCACAGGCGATGGTTCCCCCAACAAATACAAAGCTTCCCTTGGTAACTTGCGGCATGCTTCGACTGAAATCTTGTGGGGTCTCTCAATCTGATTTGCGTTCTATGAGAATGCCGATTTTTCTCAGTGTGCTCGCTTTTTTTATGTTGGGTGAGGATGCCCAAGCTCAATCCCGTTCAGTGCGCGATAGCGCTTTGTTTTCTCCTCATTTCCATTTGCATGGAGGCATCGGAACCAGTGCTGGAGATTTGGGCAGTCGATTCACTCAGGGAGGCAATGTCGGTATGGGGATTCACGTGAAATTTCCTTCAGGTTTTTATACGGGTCTGCAGGCTGATTTTGGTTTTGGACTGACGCTTGTTGAACCAGGTGTTTTGTCCAATCTGCTGAATCCTGCAGGGCAACTGATTGACAACGAAGGACAGGTGGCGTTGCTCGCCTTGTCGGGGCGGAGTGGTTTGGTGACGTTAGATGCCGGACGGCTCTTTCCGCTTCGCAGGACCAATGCAAACTCGGGCGTGCTCATTAATCTTGGTTTGGGGTCGGTGCACCACCGGGTGCATTTTGAGAATACGGAGAACCCCATCACCCAATTGGATGAACCTTATCTGTCAGGTTATGATCGCCTCACGTGGGGGGTGGCCTTCAAGCAATTTATCGGGTACTGGCACATGTCGGACAATGGATTGGTCAACTGGTTTGCGGGCGTTCAGTTGTGGGAAGCGAAAACCTGGCCCCAACGCCCGATGAATTTTGACACCCAAACTACCGACGACTCTCCGCGACTAGATCTTTACGGGGGCATTCAAGTGGGGTGGGTCTTTCACCTCTACAAACGCACTGCAGTCGAACATTGGAATTGATGCGGACAGTGCACAGCTTTTTTATGACCATCTACGACGGCCTTTTGAGGCTGGCGTCAAGCTGTGGTCACAATAAAGCCAAGGGTTGGACGAAGATGCGCAGTCAAGGCTGGTTGGCATTGGCAGAAGCCACCAACGCGCTGCTTCCGGGAGAACAATGGCATGCGGTTCATTGCGCATCCGTCGGTGAGTTTGAGCAGGCTCGCCCCGTGATGGAGGCCTATCGAAAAACCAATCCGACCGCCCGATTTCTTTTGATATTTTTCAGCCCCTCGGGTTGGAATGCGTTTGATAAACAGCAACCAGAATGGTGGACGGAGCGGGATTGTGTGGCGCCGTCTCCTTTGGATCGTCCGAGATATGTGAGGCAATTCTTGGCCGCTGTGACCCGAGCAGAGGAGTCGGCTCCAGCGATCGCCTGGCTGGCGCTTGCGAAATATGAGGTGTGGCCTCTTTGGTTGGCGGCATTGCAAAAAAAGAAAGTGCCTTGTGTCGTTTTTGCCGCGCATGCGGTCGAAGGGCGTTGGCCATTCCGTAGAGGCGGTGGTTGGTATCGAAAAGCTTGGGGGAAGTTGGATGCGATCTGGGTGCAGCACGAGCAATCGAAAGAAACACTGAGTCGTTGGGGCATTTCTGGAGCGAAAGTCATGGGCGACCCACGATTTGACCGCGTTTTGCAAACGGTTCAGGAATCCACTCAGCATCCCGATGAACAATTGATTCGGTGGGTTGACTCAAGGACATGTGTTGTTGTGGGGAGCGCTTGGAAATCGGAAACGGAATCCATGTTGGCCGTCAACTGGCCTGAAAACACCTGTGTCATTGTGGTTCCCCATGAGTGGTCTGTGGGTTCGATCATGGCTCAAAAAGAGGCTTGGGAAAAACGAGGACTATTGACCACTGTCTGGAGCGATCACCGATCAATCAATATAGATGCAGCACTTCCACCTTCGCAGGTTTTGATTGTCGATGCGATGGGTTTTCTCACACGCATCTATGCGGTCGCCAACGCGGCCGTTGTCGGGGGTGGTTTTGGGGAGGGAATCCACAATACGTTGGAGCCTGCTGCGCATGGTGTGTCCATTTGGGTAGGACCGAACTGCGGTCGTTTTCTTGAAGCTCAACTGTTGGAGTCTAGCGGAGGATTGCAGGTCGTGACGTCGGAAACAGCACTGACGGCTGCCGTTCAACACGCCTTGTTGGATGTGAAGGTTTTGAAAGAGAAAGGACGTCAGTCCCAGTCATTTGCTAGGGCCAATGCAGGCTCAGCTGAACGCATCGCTTCGGGCTTACTTTCTTTGTAACCTTTTAAAGAAAAAAAGCGCTTCGACCTTCGCGATTTAATGCCGTAATTTGCGTCGTGGTTCGCCACATGCCTGGATGGTGGAATTGGTAGACACGACAGACTTAAAATCTGTTGACCTTAGGGTCGTGCGGGTTCAAGTCCCGCTCCGGGTACCAAACGGGAGATTGCAGCGAT
>CAJWIF010000012.1 GCA_913041135.1 uncultured Flavobacteriales bacterium | reverse complement strand
AACGAGGATGTCCACCAGACGACTTTCCTTCACCACCACCCATTGGGTGATCGACAGGGTTCATGACTACACCACGGACACGAGGACGACGTCCCAACCAACGGGAACGACCAGCCTTTCCGGAAACTTGTAGGCTATGCTCTGAGTTGCTTACAGAACCAATAACAGCCAAACAAGTCACTAAAATCATTCGCGTTTCACCGCTAGGCAACTTGATGATTGCATACTTGCCATCACGTGCGTTGAGCTGGGCATAAGACCCTGCACTACGTGCGATGTTAGCGCCTTTTCCTGGGTACAACTCAATGTTATGAATGACTGTTCCCAATGGGATATCACTCAAGTACATCGCGTGACCTACGTTTGGAATGGCTTCTTTTCCGCTCTGAATCGTCATACCTGGCTTCAGGCCTTCAGGAGCCACGATGTATCGCTTTTCTCCATCGGTGTATTCTACCAAACAAATTCGAGCTGTACGATTGGGATCATACTCTACCGTTAAAACGGTTGCTTCCATGTGCTTGTCACGAGTGAAATCAATCAATCGGTAACGACGCTTGTGTCCGCCTCCGCGGTAACGCATCGTCATTTTACCATCAGCATTCCGTCCACCGGACTTCTTGATGGCTCGTAACAATGGCTTGTATGGCTTGCCCGCTGTCAGGTCGTCGAATTTCGACAACACTTTGTGACGGGTGCCTGGAGTAATGGGGTTGAATTTACGCAGTGCCATGTCTTCAGATGTTCTCGTAGAAGTCAATCATTTCACCTTCAGCAATGCTGATGATGGCTTTCTTATATCCTACCGTGCGACCTTTGATCACACCGGTTTTAGTGAACCGTTGACGTGCCTTACCATCCACACGCAATGTGCGAACTGAGGTCACGGTTACACCGTATTCTTTCTCAACGGCCTTCTTGATCTCCACCTTGTTTGCTCCGTCATGGACAACAAACCCGTAGGCGTTGTTCTTTTCGGTATCAGTGGTCATCTTTTCCGTGATGAGCGGCTTGATTAAAATTTGCTGCATAACGGAAATTATTTAAGCAAACCTTCAATCACCTTGTGAGCGCCGTCCACAAAGATGAGAGTGTTGCAATTCAAAATATCGTAAGTGCTGATGTCTGAAGCGACCATAACACGATGCTTGGCTAGGTTTCGACTGCTCAAGTAAACCGCTTCATTTGGACTTGGCAATACCACCAATGTCTTCCGATCAACGAGCTCGAGTCCTTTCATCATGCCCAAGAAGCTTTGCGTCTTCGGAGCATCAATCTTCATGGCATCCACCACTACTATTGATTTGTCCTTGGCCTTGTAGCTCAGAGCGCTTCGACGAGCCAACTGCTTCACCTTGTGGTTTAGCTTTTGTGTGTAATCTCTTGGTTCTGGACCAAAAATATTTCCACCGCCACGAAACAAAGGATTCTTAATCGATCCTGCACGTGCGGTACCGGTTCCTTTTTGCTTCTTAATCTTGCGAGTAGAACCAGAAACCAACCCACGGTGCAACGTATCATGTGTTCCCTGACGCTGAGCAGCACGGTAACGCTTGACATCCAAATAAATCGCATGGTCATTCGGCTCAATGCCGAATACTGCTTTGCTCAACGTGACTGACTTGTCAGTCTTGGAGCCGCTGGAGTTATATACGTCAAGTTTCATTACGCTTCAGGTTTACGGACTATAACAGTGGATCCGCGATGTCCAGGGACTGCTCCCTTTACCACCAAAACACCATCCTCAGCCAACACTTTTACCACTTCTAAGTTTTCAATGGTCACTCGCGTGTTACCCATTTGACCTGCCATTCGCATGCCTTTGAATACACGAGCTGGCGTCGACGCCGCACCAATTGATCCCGGTGCACGTAAACGATTGTGCTGACCGTGGGTCGCTTGACCCACACCAGCAAAGCCGTGACGCTTAACAACACCTTGGAAACCTTTTCCTTTTGTCAATCCGCTTACAGAAACGAATTCACCTTCATTGAAAATATCTTCTACTTTCAATTCATCGCCTGCATTCAATTCATTGGAGAAGCCTCTGAATTCTGCAATTTTGCGCTTGATACCGACACCGGCACGCTTAAAATGGCCTTGCATGGCCTTTGATGTCCGCTTTTCAGTGCGGTCACCAAATCCGAGTTGAATGGCTTTGTAGCCATCCTTCTCTAGGGTACGTACTTGCGTTACTACGCAAGGACCAACTTCTAGAATTGTGCATGGAATATTCTTCCCAGCGGCACTGTAGATGCTGGTCATACCTACTTTTTTCCCTATGAGTCCGGGCATGATCTTGGTTATTACTTATATAATCTGACAGGCGGTCCGTCAGACTTTAATTTCTACTTCTACACCACTAGGCAATTCCAATCGCATCAATGCATCTACGGTCTTCGAAGAAGAACTGTAAATATCAATCAGGCGCTTGTATGCGTTCAATTCAAACTGTTCACGCGACTTCTTGTTGACGTGCGGTGAACGCAAAACCGTGTAAATACGTTGGTGAGTTGGCAACGGAACGGGGCCGCTAATAACAGCACCTGTGGTCTTCACAGTCTTGACAATTTTCTCAGCGGACTTATCGACCAGATTGTGATCGTAAGACTTGAGTTTTATGCGGATTTTCTGAGTCATGAGTATTTGAATGTGCTTAGCCTTGAGCTTCAGCAATCACTTTTTCCTGAACATGGGTTGGCGCACCTGAATAGTGGCTAAACGACATGGATGACGTTGCACGGCCTGAGGTTAATGTCCTCAAGTCTGTAACATATCCGAACATTTCTGACAATGGCACTTTGGCGTTGACAATTGTCTTACCTGAACGCTCACCAGTTCCTTCAATAAGCGAACGACGCTTGTTGAGGTCACCAATGACATCACCCATGTTTTCATCTGGAGTAACGACCTCTAGTTGCATCATAGGTTCCAATATGCGCGGCTGGCATTGCTTGATCGCATGACGGTAAGCCATTTTGGCGGCCAATTCAAACGACAACTGATCTGAGTCAACTGCGTGGAAACTTCCATCAAGCAATTCTACAGCCATGCTGTCCATTTGATACCCTGCCAAGACACCGTTCTTCATCGCTTCCTCAAAACCTTTCTGCACTGAAGGAACGAATTCCTTCGGAACGTTTCCGCCCTTCACAGAGTTCTTGAAAACCAATCCAGTTTCTTCCGGGGTTGGAGACGGGCCGATGTTGACAACGATGTCCGCGAACTTCCCGCGTCCACCAGACTGCTTCTTGTAAACCTCACGGTGCTTTGTACCACCGAAGATCGCTTCCTTGTAATTCACTTGCGGCGCTCCTTGGTTGCACTCAACCTTGAATTCACGACGCAAACGATCTACCAATACTTCCAAGTGCAATTCACCCATTCCTGAGATGACCGTTTGACCAGTCTCCTCATCCGTCTTCACACGGAATGTAGGATCCTCTTCAGAAAGCTTAGACAAACCATTGGACAACTTGTCCAAATCAACCTGAGACTTCGGCTCAATCGCAATACCGATTACTGGCTCTGGGAAGGACATGCTCTCGAGCACAAGTGAAGAACCTTCAACACAGAGTGTATCCCCCGTCTTGATATCCTTAAATCCTACCACCGCACCAATGTCGCCGGCTTCCAATACATCGATTGGGTTCTGCTTATTCGAGTGCATTTGGAAAATCCGTGAAATACGCTCCTTCTTACCTGATCGTGTATTGACTACATATGATCCAGCGGGAAGCGTACCCGAATAGGCTCTTACGAAACAAAGTCGACCAACAAAAGGATCCGTAGCAATCTTAAATGCTAAGCCAGCAAATGGCTCATCGGGATCTGGCTTTCGTTCAATCTGAATGCTCTCATCATCCACATCCGTACCCACAATGGCATCTACATCATAAGGAGAAGGCAAGTACTGCATGACCGCATCGAGCATGGTCTGCACTCCCTTGTTCTTAAACGCCGAGCCACACAATAGCGGTGTGATTTGCATGCCAATCGTGGCCTTGCGAATCGCATCGATAATTTCTTCTTCAGTCAAGCTGTCTGGATCCTCGAAGTACTTCTCCATCAGAACATCGTTCTGCTCGGCAGCGGCTTCGATCAACAATCCACGATACTCCGCAACGACTTCAACCAGATCCTCTGGAATTGGAATCTCATTCCAAGTCGACCCCATATCCTCTTCGTTCCAAATGAACGCCTTGTTCTTCACCAAGTCAACGACTCCTTTGAAATCGTCCTCAGCTCCAATAGGCACCTGCAATGGAACAGGGCGTGCTCCAAGCATGTCCTTGATCATTCCGACTACGTTGAAGAAGTCAGCTCCTGAGCGATCCATCTTGTTGATGAATCCAATCCGCGGCACCTTGTACTTATCAGCTAAACCCCAATTCGTTTCAGATTGTGGCTCAACGCCCGAAACGGCACAAAACAGAGCAACTGCTCCATCCAATACACGCAGTGAACGCTCTACCTCTACCGTAAAATCAACGTGGCCCGGTGTGTCAATGATGTTGATTCGGTAATCTTCATCTCTGAATTTCCAGAAACAAGTTGTTGCAGCAGACGTGATGGTGATACCACGCTCTTGCTCCTGCTCCATCCAATCCATCGTAGCAGCACCATCGTGCACCTCTCCGATTTTGTGAGAAATCCCGGTGTAATACAATACACGCTCTGTTGTTGTGGTTTTACCCGCATCAACGTGAGCCATGATACCGATGTTCCGCGTATAGTTGAGGTCTCTTTTAGCCATAATCTTATCTACGTAATCAGTTCGTAATCAGAAACGGAAATGCGAGAATGCCTTGTTTGCCTCTGCCATTCGGTGGGTGTCTTCTTTCTTCTTGAAAGTAGCTCCCTCCTCCTTAGCCGCCGCAACCACTTCAGATGCCAGACGCTCCGACATGGATTTCTCATTTCGCTTGCGCGCATATCCGATCAACCATTTCATGGCCAAACTGACCTTGCGAGAATCCCGAATAGGCTGTGGAATTTGGAAAGTCGCACCACCTACACGACGGCTACGGACTTCCACTCCAGGAGTGACATTGTCCAAAGCCCGCTTGAATACTTCCAAGCTATCCTCCTCGGTACGTTCTGCAACGCGGTCCATGGCTTTGTAGAATATATCGAACGCTACGCTTTTCTTCCCGTCCAACATTAAATTGTTGACGAAACTCGTAACGAGTACACTGTCGAATCGTGGATCCGGCAGAATCAAATGCTTTTTGGCTACTCTCCTTCTCATGATCGCTTACTTCTTGGCTTTAGGCCGCTTAGTTCCATATTTAGAACGACGTTGTGAACGTCCCTCTACACCTGCTGTGTCCAATGCGCCACGCACAATGTGGTATCGAACACCTGGTAAATCTTTTACACGACCGCCACGAACCAATACAATGCTGTGCTCTTGTAGGTTGTGCCCTTCACCACCGATGTAGGCATTGACTTCGTTACCATTGGTCAATCGCACACGGGCGACTTTCCTCATGGCAGAGTTCGGCTTCTTTGGAGTCGTGGTATATACACGGACGCAAACGCCGCGCCTTTGTGGGCACGAATCCAAAGCGGCAGATTTGCTCGCTTGGGTCTTCGTTACGCGTCCTTTTCGGATGAGCTGCTGTATGGTAGGCATTCGACCTGATCTATCAGATTATGTTTGAACAATATCTTTTTCCCCGCAATAAACGGGGTGCAAAAGTAGCGGATTATGAGTTAAAAACAAGCGGTACCGCAGGGTTTTTTCAAGCAGACCCCGCATTCACCTTCAAGCCTCTTTAAAATGAACCGTTTAACAGGGGCTACAGACGCGCAAAAAACCTCATATATGGCACCTCGAATGAATAGTTTTTCACAATGTTGCGAAGAGAGACCTCCCCCTACTTCGATAAGCGATTCACTTCATACCTTCACCTTGTGGAATTTTTGAACGATTTAAACGAGGCGCAGAGGGGAGCGGCAAGCCATGTTGAGGGCCCCATGATGGTCATTGCTGGAGCAGGATCAGGTAAAACGCGCGTGCTGACCTACCGGATCGCCCATTTGATTTCGAAAGGCACCGATGCGTTTTCCATCCTCGCCTTGACGTTTACAAACAAGGCGGCCAGAGAAATGAAAGATCGAATCGCCAAGGTAATTGGCGATGGCGAGGCACGGAACGTTTGGATGGGAACCTTTCACAGTGTCTTCGCTCGCATCTTGCGCATCGAAAGTGAGCGGATCAACTACCCTCGCAACTTCACCATTTATGATACATCAGATAGCCGAGCATTGATCAAGGATATTGTCAAAGGGCTCGGCTTGGACGACAAAGTATACAAAGCTGCGAGCGTCCAATCACGGATATCCAACGCCAAGAACAACCTGATTGACGCAAAAGGGTATGCCGACAACACAGACATCATGTCTGAAGACACTCAGGCGGGACGGCCTCGGATTCATGAGGTATATCGGGCCTATGAAAGCCGCTGTTTTCGTGCACAAGCGATGGATTTTGATGACCTCTTATTCAAAATGAATGTGTTGTTGAGGGACTTTCCGGACTTGCTTCTGAAGTACCAGCACAAGTTTCAATACATCTTGGTCGATGAGTATCAGGACACCAACTTTTCTCAATATGTCATCATCAAACAACTGGCAGCATTGCGAGAGAATCTCTGCGTTGTTGGCGATGATGCACAATCCATCTATGGATTTCGTGGAGCCAACATTGAGAATATCCTGAATTTCAAAAAGGATTATCCTGATTTCGCAATGTACAAGCTCGAGCAAAACTACCGCTCGACTCAATTTATCGTGAACGCTGCCAATAGTGTCATCGCTCACAATACAGAGCAGATTGAGAAAGTTGTTTGGACCTCCAATGAAGCAGGCCAACGCATCCAAATTAACCGGTGTTATTCAGACAACGAAGAGGGCAAGCTCGTCGCGTCTCAAGTCTTTGACGTACACAACCAGAATCAAGTCCATTGGAAGAATTTTGCCATTCTATATCGCACCAATGCGCAATCCCGAGCTTTTGAGGAGAGCTTTCGAAAACTCAATATTCCATACCGCATATTCGGAGGGCTATCATTTTATCAGCGCAAAGAGATCAAGGACCTCATCGCCTATTTCAGATTGACAGCAAATCATCGGGATGAAGAGGCCCTCAAACGGGTCATCAACTACCCTGCGCGTGGCATAGGTAAAACCACTATGGATCGGCTACTTGTGGAATCAACCGCACGCGACGTGTCCATTTGGGAGTTGGTGACAGACCCCTTCAACCCGCCAGAAAGCGTTCAGGGAGCAGCGCTGCGCAAGGTCCAGGATTTCACAGGAATGGTTCAAGGTTTTGCAGCCGAAATGCACACCAAAGATGCCCACGATTTGGGCATGCATATCGCCAAACACACCGGACTGGTTCATACGTTGTATCAAGACAAAACACCTGAGGGAGTTGCTCGATATGACAACTTGCAAGAATTGCTCAATGGCATGAAGGCCTTCACTGATCAATCGAAAGCAAGCACTCCGGATGAAGTTCCCACATTGGGAGATTTCTTGATGGACGTGGCCTTACTGACCGATGCCGATCAAGACGATGGTGACGACAACAAAGTCGGTTTTATGAGCATCCATGCGGCAAAAGGATTGGAGTTTGCACATGTGTTCGTCGTTGGCATGGAAGAGAATCTATTCCCTAGTCAAATGGCCATGGAGTCGCGAGCGGACATGGAAGAAGAGCGTCGGCTCTTTTACGTTGCCATCACACGAGCAGAAAAAAGCTGCACGTTGAGCTATGCCCTTACCCGCTACAAATGGGGACAACTCATTCAAGCAGAATCCAGTCGGTTTTTAGAAGAGATTGATCCAGAGTGTGTTATCATGCCATCTGCCCAAGCAGCCAAACCCAACCCTTTTGCAGGTGGAGCTGGCATGGAAGGCGCGCGCAATGCATGGCAATCCATGAGCAGCGGAAAAAGCCAACCTCAAAGCGCTTTTGAACGACTTTCGAAAAAAGCTCAACCTCAGAGCACTGCAAGTCCATTCAAAGGAGCATCGGCACCTGTCATTCCAAAATCGGCATCAGGGAAGCCCTTAAAACGCATGGAGGGAAGCCCTTCGTCGGAACGGCAGGACACAACGCAAACCGCATCCGCAAGCGTCTTGCAGGAAGGCACTCAAGTGCAGCATGAACGGTTTGGAAAAGGAAAAATAACCCGCATCGAAGGGGAGGCGCCGAATCAAAAGGCAACCGTGTTTTTTCCTTCAGCTGGCCAAAAACAATTGCTACTGAAATTCGCGAAACTTCAAGTTATTTCGTGATGAATACGCTGTCGGGCTCCTGTTTTTTGATTGCAGTCCTGTGTACGCTTGGCTGCCGCCCAGAACCGGATGGCCAACTGCAGATCCAAGTCCATGCGCAGCATGCCGATGCTGAAACAGTAGCCCCCAACATCCATCTCGCACTGGCAAGACGGGTATTGGCTGATGGTATTCTCAACGGGAATTACGAGACGGTGGCGAGCACACAAACCGATGGCTCAGGCTTCGGAGAATTGAACTTTCAGCGAGTCAACGCGTTGGATTACAGACTCACCGCTACCGGACTTGATTGGTTTTCTTTGGAAGAGTCCATCAACCCCGATGTCTTTATCGACTCCAAAGTTCTCGCTCTCGATTTTGACGTCATGCCCAGAGCCAACGTTATCATTCGATTGATCAATGCCAATCCATTTCAGACTGACGATGCCATCGAGTTTCGAACGCTCAACATAGCCGGGTCTTACGCGACTTGCTCCAATGTGTGGGAGTCCCACACGGGGTTGGACGTGGACGTTCAACGGTCCTGCAACATCGAAGCTGATCGGTATTTACCTTATGTCTACCGTGTTTTTCGAAACAATGAATGGACTGAAATGGTTGACTCGTTGTATATCGCCCAAGGCGATAGCGCTTCCCTCCAAATTGCCTGGTAATCTCTCTGCATGCCCCCTGTATCACACCACTTCGAGGTCACGAAAACAGCGCGTTATTTCACGCTTGGACCAGAGATCACTACCAACTCCCGTATCCTCATTGCCTTGCATGGATATGGCCAATTGCCTCAATTTTTCTTAAGACGATTCCAACCGTTGGCTGATTTGGGGTGGACCATTGTTGCCCCGGAAGGGTTTCACCGGTTTTATAACGAGGGCACTTCCGGACGTGTAGGAGCCTCCTGGATGACCAAAGAAGATCGTTTGACCGATATGGTCGATTATGTGCGCTATTTGGACGCCCTCGCTGCCCACCTTAACTTGACGAATCGCAAGCCTGCTTTGCTCGGCTTCTCGCAAGGAGTTGCGACAGCAGCGCGCTGGGCAAGTTTAGGAAACGTATCATTCAGTCGATTGATTTTTTGGGCTGGTGTATTTCCCCCGGACTTGGATTGGAAGGATGAAATTCAACCTTTGATCTCGACCCCTATTGATGTGGCCCTTGGGAATTCAGACCCCTTTTTCGACACGCAACTGCTCCTGGACACCTCGAGTCTTCTTGAGACGCATGGCATCCCGCACCGCAGCCACACTTTTGACGGTGGACATGCGGTGGATTCTGCGTTGCTGACCCAACTCCTCTCTGAATAAGCTTGCGCTGTCGGTCCGGCTTGCTGTAATTTTACATTCAACTTGTAACATGATGAAATCAACTCACCTTGAACGCCTGCTTCTGGCAGCTTGTTTGCTGATCAATATCAACGCGTTTTCACAAAGCGCAACGGGGTGGCCTCATGCCATTACTGAAGCAGAGCGCAACCATATAGAGCGTGTAGGCTTTGCCCCCTTGGAATCACGGGGAATTGAGACGCCACCACCGTACGACAACATTCGGACTGCCGCTGAATGGGAAGAAGTGGAAGCTTTGACCATCTCATGGACGTCGTTTCCCTGTATCCAGAAGCAAATTGTGGCAGGCGCTCAAACCGAATGTTTGGTGATTGTTTTTGCTGATGACCCCAGCGAAGCCGAGTCCTACCTGACCGGAAACTCATGCGGAGGACCACTCAACTTGGAAAATGTGCAAATCGTTGAAACCGAATACAACACCATTTGGATTCGGGATTACGGAGCAAACACGGTGTACGGAAATTGGAATGATGACCGTGTATTGGTTGACTGGATTTACAACCGTCCACGTCCAGAAGACGACGCAATTCCTGACGTTCTAGCGGAGACCATGGGCATCGATTTGTACAGCACAACCGCTGAGCCAACTGATCTCATGAACACGGGAGGCAATTGGATGTCCGATGGGTTTGGAACCGCGTTCGCTTCCGAATTGGTGCTGGATGAAAATGATGGCGGATCGACATGGTGGACGGACTTCCCCAATCACTCCGAGGCAGAGATTGACGGGATCATTTCGGATTTCCATGGCACGGAAACGTTCATTAAAATGCCGACGTTGCCTTTTGACGGCATCCACCACATCGACATGCACATGAAGCTACTCGATGAGAGCACTTTGTTGGTCGCAGAATACCCTGAAGGCGTTGCTGATGGCCCACAAATTGACGCCAACATGGAGTATGTCTTGTCCAACTTCACCACCCGATGGGGCACCCCTTTTGACGTCGTGCGGATTCCAAGTCCCCCAGAACAAGGCGGTGGAGGTGGATATCCTGATGAAAATGGCTGGTACTTGACTTACACGAACTCCGTTTTCGTTAATAACACCCTTTTATTACCGACGTATTACACAGAATATGACACCACGGCCCTGCGCATCTATTCCGAGCTTTTGCCGGGATACAATGTCGTCGGAATTGATTGTGACAACAACGGACAAGCAATCATTTCGCAGAGCGGGGCAATCCATTGCATCACCCATACCGTTGGAGTGGAGGATCCTTTGATGATCAGCCACCTCCCATTGCCTGATACAGAGAACTCCGACACGCCATACACAGTGGAGTCTTACATCAGTCATCGAAGTGGCATTGAGACGGCGACTGTGCATTGGTCAGCCAGTCCCGG
Source organism: uncultured Flavobacteriales bacterium (assembly GCA_913041135.1). Classification (GTDB taxonomy): domain Bacteria; phylum Bacteroidota; class Bacteroidia; order Flavobacteriales_D; family Sanyastnellaceae; genus UA16. The sequence continues at coordinate 20,760 of CAJWIF010000012.1, read as the reverse complement.
AGGCCCTTGGAATTTCATCTCTATGAACCCACTAGCCGGATCCACTTCCGATTGGACGGCTGATATCCCGGCACAGGCAGAAGGAACCACGGTGTACTACTATATCGAAGCGGAGGCCTCCTCTGGCAAGGTCGGAACGCGCCCCATGCCGGCTCCAGCAGGCTGGTGGAGTTTTGACGTCGGCGCTATCACATCTGTTGCGGAAAATAATGGAGGAGTGCATTTCCCCGCTGCTTTTCCCAATCCAGCCAGCGCCATCACATGCGTTCCTTTGGAAATGGACACTTCAAGCGAAGGAACGCTTTCCCTTTACAATGCATGGGGACAGCGTGTGGATGTGCTACACCAAGGCCAATTCCCCGCAGGAAATAGCAAGTACTTTTTCCATGCGCAGCCTCACGCCGCAGGCGCATATGTCATTTTATTGGAGCTAAACGGAAAGGGTATTTGGTCCCAACGTATCATGATTCAGTAAATCAAGACCATCGGCTCGATAACAAAAAAACCTCGTCACCGAGGTTTTTTTATGCGCCAACGATACGATATTCTCAATTCCTACGTCCCAATAGCCTTAGCAGGAACAAGAACAGGTTGATGAAGTTCAGGTACAAACTTGTCGCACCAAGAATGGCCAATTTGGTTCCCGTTTCCGATCCATACTCCACTCCAGAAGCGATTCGCTTGAGTCGTTGGGTGTCATAAGCGATGAGCCCTGTGAAAATCAGCACCCCTCCAATGCTAATGATGTAATCCAGTCCCGCCGACCCGATAAACCAGTTGACAAAACTGGCAATGATAATCCCGATTAACGCCATCATCAGAAGGCTTCCAAACTTGGTTAAATCAGTTTTTGTCGTGTACCCAATCACAGCCATTACGCCAAATGTTACCGCCGTAATGACGAAAACCTGCGAGATGCTGGATGCAGAATAGACCAAGAATATGCTACTCAAGGAAACCCCCATGATCGCACTAAACGCAAGAAAAAGAAGGGTTAGCGACATGGAGGACCAGCGCTGAAACCCCATGTTCATGGCAACGATAAAGCCAAGGGGGGCCAACATCACGACCCACCCAAGTCCGGACATTCCTCCTGTTTCAAGATTATACAGCTTGGCCACTAAGCCGGACTGCGCCACATAATAGGCCGCTGAGGCAGTCATCACCAAACCGGCGACCATCCAACTGAAAACATGTGCAATGAATCGGCTGATTGTAGAATCATCTTCAATCAACGCATCGTCAACGATTCGGGGAGCTTGATATTCGTTCATGCCACAAAATTGCAGCGAAGGAACCAATTTCCATCACACCATTCGCCAAAAAAATCCACAATACATGTTGGACAATCAGGAGATCAAGACCTTCCGTAAGACGAGCCGATCGCTAATTGCATAAACTCCTTACGGGTCTTTGGATCGTTCAAAAAAGCGCCTGTAAAGGCACTCGTTGTGGTAATTGTGTTTTGCTTTTCGACTCCCCGCATTTGCATGCACAAATGCCGTGCTTCAACCACCACAGCCACTCCTTTCGCTCCGAGGGTCGCCTGAATGCAATCGCGTATCTGTTCCGTCAGGCGCTCTTGTACTTGAAGACGCCTTGAAAACGCATCAACAACCCGTGGGATTTTGCTTAAACCAACAATTTTACCATCCGGGATGTAGGCCACATGAGCCTTTCCGAAAAATGGCAAGAGGTGATGTTCACACAAGCTATACACTTCTATGTCACGCACTAGAACCATCTCATTACTCGGTTCAGCAAACAATGCGCTTTCCAAAATAGCAGCAGCATTCACTCCCATTCCTGAAGTCAAAACAGCAAGGGCTTTAGCCGCCCTCTCAGGTGTTTTGATTAGCCCCTCTCTATGAGGGTCTTCTCCAACCTTCTCCAACATGGAGCGATAACTCGCTGCGATTTTCGCTATCGCTTCATCATCAAAGCGTTCAGTTTTCTCGTATAGTGCCATTACGATTCGCCGGAATAGTCGGCGTAGTTGTTTTCGGTTTCGTACAGTCGAATCCGTTCAAGTGTACAACCATACGTGGCGATGATTGGTTCAATCTGCTCCCAAATTCCAATGACTAAATTCTCAACTGAAGTCTGCTTTCCTTTTAACCAAGGAACATCCATGTTGAGGTTTCGATGATCCAACGGCTCCTCTACGTACTCGTTGATGATCGCTTTGAGGTCGGTAAAATTAATGAAGTAGCCTGTGGCTTCATCAATAATACCGCGCACGGTGACATGCACTTCATAATTGTGTCCATGCCAATTGGGATGGGCACACTTACCAAATACTTCGAAATTCTTAGCTTCATCCCACTCTTCGTTCCAGAGTTTGTGGGCTGCATTAAAACGCGCTCGGCGTGTGATGGATACCTGTTTCATCTTCGTAAGATTGACAAAGATAGGCGAAGCCCCTGTCTTACCTTTGTCCCATGATTGTCATTACAGGAGCGGCAGGATTCATTGGAAGTGCATTGGCCGCGAGACTCAACGAAGTGCGTTTTTTTGACCTGGTTTTAGTGGATGACTTTAGCCGTGAGGACAAAGCGCTTAATTACGCTGGACTAATCCATGCTCACCGCGTGGAGCGCACTGATTTCGCACCCTGGTTGGAGGTGCATCAAGCGCAAGTACAATTCGTCTTTCATTTGGGCGCACGCACCGACACAACAGAGTTGGATCAGGCCATTTTTGATGAACTCAATCTCCGTTATAGCCAAACCGTTTGGAAGCAATGTGTAAAGCATGGACTTCCGTTGGTTTACGCCTCTTCCGCGGCAACTTACGGGGCTGGTGAACACGGGTATCATGACTCCCACGACATCGTTCCTGAATTGAAGCCCCTGAACCCTTATGGCGAATCAAAGAATGATTTCGATCAGTGGGCCCTATCTGAAGATGCTGCGGGACGTGCTCCCTATTTTTGGGCTGGGTTGAAGTTTTTCAACGTATTCGGTCCCAATGAATACCACAAAGGCCGCATGGCCAGTGTCGTATTGCACACATTTCGGCAGGTCAACGAAACCGGAGGCATGCGACTCTTTCGTTCACATCGACCCGATTACAAGGATGGAGGTCAAACCCGTGACTTCGTCTATGTCAAAGATTTGACAGAAGTATGCCTATTCTTGATGCACCACCGCAAGGGAGCGTCCAATGGACTGTACAACCTTGGAACAGGTGAGGCCCGTACTTTCTTAGACCTCGCTTTAGCGACGTTTCACGCGATGGGAAAGGAACCTAACATTGGATTCATTGACACGCCTGAAGACATCCGGGACACCTATCAGTACTTTACCGAAGCCGATATGAATAAGCTGAGGTCCATCGGTTACGAGCGGCCCTTCCTCTCTCTTGAAGACGCGATTGAGAACTACGTTCAGGAATACTTAATGCCAGGCGCATATTGGTCAGCGCCAGAAGCTCAATCCTGAGCTTTTTCTTGCAGTAAAACCAATTTGTTGCGCAGCATCTTCAAGCGCTCAAGCAATTCATCCTTCCCTGCGATCGCCCCTTCTTGCTGTTTTGACTCCATGGAAGCGGCCACAACACTTCGCTTTCTCAAGGCCTTCCGCGCACCCTCCAGAGTATGCCCCTCCTCTTTGACCAGCCAGTGGATTTGCTTGATCAATTGAATGTCCGTATTCGAATAGAATCGTTTCCCTCGAGCATTGGTCCGTGGTTTTAGCAAGGTGAACTCCTTTTCCCAATATCTCAACTGAGACGCATTTACGCCCAAGTCCACAGCCACTTCCGTGATGGAGTGGTACCGTTTTTCGATGGGTTTATTCAATGGCATGGGGAACAATCGGCTTTTGTTAATTGATCTTTACCAATGTAAATCAACTTGTTAGCACTTCCAAAAATCAATCGAAGGATTGGTTCGTGTCATCTACTTTTTCAAGCATCTCTTCATATTGTTCCGGACTCAGATCATTGAAGAAATAAGGCGCCGGATTCACTCGTTTCCCGTCTTTGCGCACTTCATAGTGCAGGTGCGGTGCACTTGACGTGCCCGTTGAGCCCACTAAACCGATCACTTCCCCACGTTTCACCCGCTGTCCCTTTTTTACCAAAGTTTTACTCATATGGGCATACAGGGTCTCGTACCCAAATCCATGCTTGATGATGACATGCCGTCCAAAACCGTTGTAGAGTCTTTTCGACAGGATGACCTGGCCATCGCCCGTTGCAAAGATTTCTGTTCCTGTGGGCGCAGCGAAATCCATGCCATGGTGCATCTTTCGCACCTTGTAAATCGGGTGAATTCGATAGCCATATCCACTGGCCATGCGGCGCAAGTCCTCATTGCGAACTGGTTGAATTGCCGGTATGGACTTGAGCATTTCCGTGCGGTTCTGAGCCAATTCCAGCACATCATCAAACGAGCGGCTTTGAGCGACCAGTTTGCGCTGCAATTCCGCCACCGTATTTCCCAATGAAATCACGGCGTCTGAATGCGAATATCCTCGAAGATCTCGCATGCGATCCGACCCGCCAATTCCAGGATTCCGCAAATGCTCTGGGTAGGGGTCCGTTCCAAAAACAGCACGATAAATCGCATCATCACGACGAGAAATATCTTCCAAAATCACCCCCATCTCCGTCACATTGAAAGCCATTTTCTCGAGCTCTGTCTCCATAAACTGAAGCTCTCTTTCTCGCACACGATCCGCAGGACTTTCGAAGTACCGGTCAAACATAAAAATGCTCCCCCCTGCAATGCAAGAAAAAAACAGGAGTTTTTTGAATCCAAATAGAAGGTAATCCCGTAAAGCAAAGGGGAACTCCTCCATTTGGAGAGTTCGCTCATTGAATCGAAACTTATGAAAGCGCTTCGCCATTTGAACAAAGGTGCAACGTAATTTCACACTTCAACGAAAATCAAGAGCACGTTTTACAGATTTTTGCAACGAAAACCTCTCTCGTTTCAACGACAGCTAGCAAACTACCCCATGGAATCCCAACTGATTCGACAGCACTTCCTCGACTTCTTCGCTTCCAAAGGACATGAAATTGTTCCATCGGCGCCCATGGTCATCAAAGACGACCCCACCCTGATGTTCAACAATGCCGGAATGAATCCATTCAAAGATTTGTTTTTGGGCAACAGTCCGATCATTCACCCGCGCATCGCAGACTCACAAAAATGCTTGCGGGTGAGTGGCAAGCACAACGATCTTGAAGAGGTGGGGGTTGACACGTACCACCACACGATGTTTGAAATGCTCGGGAATTGGTCCTTTGGAGACTATTTCAAAAAAGACGCCATTGATTGGGCATGGGAATTGTTGACTGAGGTCTACAAGTTGAACCCTTCCAAATTGTACGTCACGGTTTTTGAAGGCGATGAAAAGGATGGGCTCCAAGCGGACAATGAAGCCGCGGAATTATGGGCTGCACATGTTCCTGCAGAACAGATTATCCTCGCGAATAAAAAGGACAATTTTTGGGAGATGGGGGAAACGGGACCTTGTGGTCCTTGCTCAGAAATCCATGTTGACTTGCGGGATGCATCTGAAATAGACAAAATGCCTGGGCGGGATTTGGTCAATGCAGACCACCCTCAAGTTGTGGAAGTCTGGAATCTCGTGTTCATGCAATTCAACCGCATGGCTGATGGCTCCTTAAAGCCTTTGCCTTTGCAGCACATCGACACCGGAATGGGCTTTGAACGCTTGGCCATGGCCCTTCAAAACAAACAATCCAACTATGACACGGATGTGTTTGCCCCCTTATTGAAGCAGATGGAGTTGATCTCGGGTAAAGCCTACGGACGCACAGATTCAAAAGCGGACATTGGCTTTCGGGTCATTTCTGATCATATCAGAGCGGTCTCATTCAGCATTGCAGACGGCCAGCTCCCCTCGAATACAGGAGCAGGGTATGTCATCCGACGGATTTTGCGCCGCGCCATTCGATACGGATACTCTTTCTTGGATTTATCGGAGCCCTTTATGCATCAATTGGTACCTATCCTCGCGAACCAGATGGGAACTGCTTTTCCCGAGCTTATCGCTCAGAAAGCGCTGATTGAACGTGTTATTCTTGAAGAAGAAGAGTCTTTTTTACGAACGCTTTCAAAGGGAATCGAACGGCTAGAGGGTCGATTAACCGAATTCAAGCCCACAAAATCACTGCCCGGTGAGGTGGTGTTTGAGCTCTATGACACGTTTGGATTTCCGTTGGACTTGACCGCTTTGATTGCGAGCGAAGCAGGTTATGTGGTGGATGAGGCTGGTTTTGAAAAAGCCATGCTGGCCACCAAAGAAAGAAGCCGCGCTGCCGGAAAAATCAGCACCGACGACTGGATTGAGGTGCACGCTGGTGAGGCCGGGCCTTTTGTAGGATACGATCACATGGAAGCCTCGGTTCGCATCTTGCGCTACCGTCAGGTTACCTCGAAGAATAAGAAATTCCATCAAGTTGTACTCGATCAGACACCGTTCTATCCAGAAGGAGGTGGACAAGTGGGCGATTCAGGTTCCTTGACAGCCGAGGATGGTACGACCGTACATGTTTTTGACACCAAAAAGGAGAACAACCTCATCGTTCACTTCGTCAATGAACTGCCCACGACATTGGACGGTTCTTTTCAAGCGAAAATCAAGTCCTCTGCACGGCTCGATACGCAGCGGAACCATACGGCAACACATCTGCTTCATGAAGCTCTTCGAGAGATACTCGGCACCCATGTTGAGCAAAAAGGATCGTTGGTAAAAGCCCAAGCGTTGCGGTTTGATTTTTCTCATTTCGCCAAGGTTTCCGAAGAGGAACTGCAGCAAATCGAATCGCTCGTCAATGAGCGCATTCAAATCAATTACGCATTGGTAGAAGACCGTGACCTTCCTTTAGAGGAAGCCAAAAAACGCGGTGCCATGATGCTCTTTGGAGAGAAATACGGCGAGCGCGTGCGGATGATCGGGTTTGGAGAATCCAAAGAATTGTGTGGAGGCACGCATTCCCCTGCCACGGGGGCACTGGGCTTGTTCCGAATCACACAAGAAACCGCTGTGGCATCGGGCATTCGACGGATCGAAGCGAGTACTGGCATGGCAGCCGTTCTCCTTGCACGTCAAGAACAGAATGCCTTGAAATCAGTCAAAGACGCATTGAAGTCTCCACCCGATTTAAATAAAGCAGTTGAAGAGTTGCTCAACAAGCAAGTTGAACTTCAGAAAGAATTGGACGTCTTCAAGCAAGAGGCCGCTCAACAATTTAAAGGGCAGGTCATTCAAGAGTTAAAAACGGTTGATGGCATCAACATCTTTATCGGAGAGCTGCCACTTGAGACCGGAGCAATTAAAGACATCGCTTTTCAATTGAAGCACGAGCGCGCTCCCTTCTTTGGAGTCTTTGGATCACGTGTTGGAGGGAAGCCCACATTATCTGTAGCCTTGAGTGACGCCTTGGTCTCAGAGCGTCAACTCAATGCTAGCGCCATCGTTCGTGATCTAGCAAAAGCCATCCAAGGAGGAGGTGGTGGCCAACCCTTCTTCGCAACGGCTGGAGGCAAGAACCCAGAAGGCATGGAGGCGGCCCTTGAAGCAGCCCGCCAGCTAAAACTTTAATCGAATCGAACGTTGAGATCAAGAAAAAGCGCCGAAGGGCGCTTTTTTCGTTCACGGGTATGATGTCGCTGCCCTTATGCCGCAGACAAACCAATCGAAGACTTATTTTTCTTCACTCCGAGTTTACCGTAGACAGGCCCATCATATTCTTCTTGATACGCCAGACCCAAATTCAGCATGTAAAACACGTTGAAGAAAACGACCAAAAAATAATCAAGGGTTGTTCGTTTTCCGAAAGATTGCGCCAATTCAATCATGGTGCGCAATGCGAAATACACATTGTACCCTGGAATCAGAAACAACAAAGCGTGGGAGTCAGGTCGGCCAATGATTCGCATGGCTACAACAACATTGTATCCAGGGACAAATGCGGTCCAACCCGGCTGGTCACATTTCAAGAACAATCTCCAGTTCGCACCCAAGGAGATTAGAGTAAAAAAAAGTGACATGAGGAGGATCGCGCCACTCACTTCAGAACCGAAAATAGTAACTGCACTCATGGGATATTCTGTTGCGTTCACTTTACTGACGAAGACTCATTGTAAAGGTTGCCTTCAACAGCTTTAAGGCGCACTCAGAATCAACAACTTATAAAACAAAAACTGTGGATGAATCTGTCTTTTTAATCTGACAAGCCGCCGAAACGCTTGACCAAACTGCCAGAAATTTTTTCTCCTTTCGGTGTCAATATGACAAGGCGCTCCACCACATTTCGCAATTCTCGGATGTTGCCCGTCCAATTGGCTTGTTCCAACTGCTTCATTGCATCGCTCGTAACCTCCATCTGAACTTTGCCATGCTGCTCGCAAATCCCCTGTAAAAAGTGATGCACCAGCAACGGGATATCTAAACGTCGTTCGTTCAATGCAGGCACATGCATTAAGATAACGGCCAATCGATGAAACAGATCTTCTCGAAAACGACCCGCTTTTATTTCTGAACGGAGGTCCTTGTTCGTTGCTGCTATTACGCGCACATCCACAGCGATTTCCTTTTCACCCCCCACTCGAACAATCTTATTCTCCTGCAATGCACGCAATACCTTGGCTTGAGCCGAAGCGCTCATGTCTCCAATTTCATCGAGAAATATCGTACCGCCTTCTGCCTGCTCAAACTTCCCTTTTCGTTGTTTGATTGCACTTGTGAATGCTCCTTTTTCATGCCCAAACAGTTCGCTTTCGATGAGCTCCGATGGAATGGCAGCACAATTCACCTCGACAAAAGACGCATCGTGTCGCAGGCTCAATTCGTGCAATTGCCGTGCGACCAGTTCTTTTCCTGTCCCGTTCCCCCCCGTAATCAACACCCGCGCATCCGTCGGAGCCACGGTACAGATCATCTCCACGATTTCTCGAATTTCATTGGACTTTCCGACAATCGCTGTCGATCGCTCCGTTTGGATTTTTCGATTCAATCGCTCCGTTTCCTTAACCAACTCACCTTGCTCCATCGCATGGCGAACGGTCAACAGAATCCGATTCAAGTCCAAGGGCTTTTGAATGAAGTCGTAAGCTCCTTTTTTAAGCGACTCTACGGCCGTTGGAACCGTTGCATGACCGCTGATCATAACCACACACGTTTTAATCTGCTTTTCAGAAAACGCATCCAACACCTCCATCCCGTCCATTTCAGGCATTTTGATATCGCAAAAAATAACATCGTACGAAAATTTTGCAGCCAAGCGGACACCTTCCAATCCGTTTTCAGCTTCCTGTACTTGGTAGCCTTCGTATTCCAAAATTTCACGCAAGCTTGCCCGAATGGGAGCCTCGTCATCGATGATTAGAATTTTAGCCATGTGTCAATTTTCTTCGTTGTTCTAAGCGTTTGAACACCACCCCAGATGCAAAGATGCTGCCAAAAATGAGCAACTCCGTTTCACTTACTCAAGATCTGTCGCATCGGACAAGACCCCCTCCCGAAGTGCATACGCCGAACACATGACCGTGGTGTTAGACGGCATCCAACTCAACACATGCTGAATCAACAAGCTTGCCAAGGGCAACATGCCTGCTCTAGGCGGGGCCATACCGGGTAATAGCAAGCGACTCTGTAGATCTGAGGTCATCAGCAAATCATGCAATCCTTCGAGTTTTTTTCGGTCAATATCCTGCACGTAGGGATGTCCCTGCTTTGAGCAATCAGGAGCTGTATGATCCGGTTCTGCGCCTCCATTGACCATGTCCAAAAATGTATCGAAGGATCCACTTGAACCGACCAAAACAACCGGCTGAAATTTTTCTAACGCCGCTTTCAATGGAGCCAAAGTATAATCCAGGAAGGGCTGAAAACGATCCGCTCCAGCTTGTTCCATGGGGTCTGCTGGTTTGCCGAAATCATCCAGTCGGGCCACACCAGCATCAAAGCTCATCTTCCACAACACATCAGACCGTCCTGTAGTGCCTTTGTTTTCAGCCACGATAAATTCCAAACTCCCGCCTCCTATGTCCATGATCACATGACGGTCTGGTATGCTCTCTGTTGTCAGCGAAACACCCTTGTGAATCCAGTGGGCTTCTTCGTCTCCTGTTATCACCTCAATCTTCCATCCGGTCATTTCTTCCGCTTTCATGCAAAACGCTTCCGCATTTGATGCATCGCGAAGAACACTTGTGGCAATCACACGCACTTCGTCTACAGCGTAGTTCGTCGTCGCTTGACTCATGATGCGCAATGCATCAATACCCTTCGCAAATCGGTCAGGCAATATGGCGGCTTGCTTGAACCCACCTTGTCCAAGAAAGACCGCATGACGCATCATAAACAGCTCATCCCATTGACCTTCTGAAACTTCCACGATGCGCATGGAAAACGTATTCGAACCACAATCCACTACCGCTATTCTACGGCTAATTTTGCTGGCTGATAAATCCGATTCTCTGTATTGATCCATTGCAGTCAACTCGCAGATATAGCCCGATTAATCCGCATGGCGAAACCACTTTATCAGTTCAAGCAATGATGGTCGCTTGCCGTGCATTAAAATGCCTACGCGGTATATGCGGCCAGCCATCCTTAACAACACCCAAGCAGTCAAAACGACTCCTAACCATGACAGAACCACCTCCCACCACGCAACACCCAGCGGAATTCGGATTAACATCACCACTGGTGCCGTAAACGGCACAAATGAGGCAATGACAGCCAACGATCCTTCTGGATTTTCGATGGCCATAAACGCCAACAAATACGAAATCATGAGGGGCGTAATCGCTGGAATCAAAAAATATTGTGCATCCGACTCTTGTTCAACCGCAGCTCCAATAGCAGCAAAGCTTGCAGCATACAGGGCAAACCCCGCCACATAAAACATCGCTGTTGAAGCGATCATCAAGGGCCAGTTGACATCCAATAAAAAATTCAACTCCGCCTGGCCTGCAATCCACGATTCAAGATCCAATCCCACGAGGGCATCTGAAGAGGATTTTAAGACATCAGCATGTTCCAACCACATTCCGCCCACCAGCGTTATGATCCAAACCAAGATCGATAAAGCAATGAATTGAGTTAAACCCACAAGACCGATTCCAATAACCTTTCCAGTCATCAAAACAGAAGGCTTGACTACGCTGATAACGACCTCGACAATCCGATTTATTTTTTCTTCGATCACACCCCGCATGACATGCATTCCATAAATGAGAATTTGCATGAAGAGAAACAAGCTGAAAACGAAACCAACTAAACTTCTTCCTACGGCATGTCCGTCCCGCGTGACGATGTCTTGCCCGACGAGTGACACCTGTGTTTTCAATCGTTGGTAGGCGGAGAAATCCAAGTCTGGGGTTGCTTTCACCTTGAAACGTTCCAACGCCACGGAAAGGTCTGTTTTCAAACGCGATTGCAGATCCAAACCAGGCGTCTGTTCGTAGTAATACATGGCCTTGTGATGTTGCAAGATCGCATCATCAAACACCACCATCACATCAAAATCCGAGGCAATAAAGGCCTCATCTTCCATCCCTTCAGCTGCAAATCGATACGTAAGAGATGCTCTTTCAGGAAAACATTCTGGACAAATAGGCACCCACGATTCAAAACGTTCATCCCACTGACTGACCATACCAGCAACATCAACGACAAGGACGCGGCTCTCTTGAGTATCGCCTTGCTTTATCCACCAACCGATAGCCATGCTACCCACGACCAATAGCGGCACAGCCAGTGTGCCAAGAATGAATGCCTTTCGGCGAACACGCGTGATCCACTCACGATAAATGATGTGCCGCAATGCACTCATGATGGTATCGAATTGGATTCACGGCTCTCAACCGTTTCAATGAATACATCGCGCATCGAAGGCTTCCACGGCGTACATGCCACCACCTTTATCTCCCCGGATATCCAATGCAACCAAGAGGAGATATCGCCTTCCGGTGACAGCCGCAACATCACCTCATGTTCTCCAACAGTGGATTCGGAATGAAGCACTTGAATCAACTCAGCACTTGCTCCGATAGCGACAGTAAATTCCATAATCGTCCCTCTAAAACGGAGTGTAAATCGACCGTCTCGCGCTTGCTCCCGCAAGGCGTGGACAGGACCGTCTAAAATAACCTCGCCCCGATTCAGCAACGCCACCTCATCACACAACTCCTCAACACTCCCCATATCATGGGTCGACAGCAATACGGTTGTTCCCTGTTTTTCCTTCAATTCGATCACCGCATCTCGGACACGTTGTGCATTGATCGGGTCAAACCCACTGAACGGTTCATCCAAGATGAGAAGACGTGGCTCGTGCAATACCGCTATGATAAACTGCACCTTTTGGGCCATTCCTTTGCTTAAGTCTGCAACTTCGCGGTTCCACCAGCCCTCCACCTCCAACTTTTCAAACCACACCCGAAGGCGCTTTTCGGCTTCTTGTCGTTGCATACCACGGAGCTGTGCGAAGTACAAGGCCTGCTCGCCAACACGCATGGATTTGTACAGCCCTCGTTCTTCAGGCAAGTAACCAATCTGCGCGATGTGGGCTCGATTCAGTGGCGTTCCAAAAAATGAAATGGATCCAGAATCGGGAGCTGTAATGCCAGTGAGCATTCGAATGAGCGTGGTCTTGCCCGCTCCGTTCGGCCCAAGCAATCCAAATATTCCACCTTCGTTCACTCGAACATCCACTCCCTTCAAGGCTTGATGCGCTCGAAAAGACTTAACTATTTGGGAAATGGCTAGGGCGGGAATACGTTCCATACAGCTTTCTAATATGAGGCTTTAGGTGAACATATCGCGCACCTTGTCAAAAAACCCTTTTTCCTGGTGGTCTGCATCAGGCGCGAAATTGGGGGAATCACGGAGCTGCTCTAAAAGCGACTTCTCTGTGTCGCTCAACGTTTTCGGCGTCCAAACGTTGATATTGATGAGCATATCACCATTGCCGTAACTGTCTACCGAAGGCAACCCTTTGCCGCGCAAACGGACAATACGGCCGCTTTGCGTACCCGCTTCAATTTTGATTTTGGCCTTGCCGTCCACGATTGGAACTTCTGCACTTGCGCCCAATGCCGCGTCCGTGAAGGAGATGTACAAATCGTAATGGATGTTCTTCCCATTCCGTTGGAGATGCTCATGCGGTATGGCTTCGATTACCACCAATAAATCACCAGCGACACCGCCCATTGGAGCGCCGTTTCCTTCTCCACGAACATTGAGCTGCATGCCGTCTTCAACACCCGATGGAATCTGAATGGTAACGACCGACTCCTTTCGGACCATGCCCCATTCGTCAGAGCCTTGCGGACGCTTGCGCACCGATTGACCACTCCCTTGGCATTGTGGACATGTAGAGGCTGTCTGCATTTGACCCAAAATGGTGTTTTGAACCCGACGCACCTGGCCGCTTCCTCCACACGTTTGGCAGTCACTATACTCTGCCCCCTCCGCCTGCACTTGCTTGAGAACTTTTACTTTTTTCTCGACCCCTGTCGCAATCTCCTCCAACGTCATTTTGACCTTGATCCGCAGGTTAGAACCCTTCATCCGTCGACGACGACTACCGCCTCCGCCGCCTCCGCCGCCTCCGCCAAATCCACCTCCAAAAATATCACCGAACTGGCTGAAGATATCGTCCATATCCATCCCGCCAAACCCGCCGCCGCCTCCCGGCCCTCCTTTCAATCCCTCGTGCCCAAAACGGTCATATTTCGCACGTTTCTGGTCATCCTGAAGCACCTCATATGCCTCAGCCGCCTCTTTAAATTTTTCTTCTGCACTGCTATCATCCGGGTTTTTATCCGGGTGGTGCTTCAAAGCCAACTTGCGGTAGGCCTTTTTAATATCCGATGCAGAGGCTTGACGGCCCACTCCCAACGTCTCATAGTAATCGCGCTTTGCCATCTGTCTCCTTTCTACTGGTTATTCTCCAACGACCACTTTCGCATACCGAATGACCGCGTCATTCAGCAAGTAACCCGATTCAACCACATCCACCACCTTTCCTGACAGTTCAGGGGAAGGAATCCGGGTAATCGCTTCATGAAAATCAACATCAAAAACATCCCCTGTTTCCACCGCCATGGCTTTTACACCCTGCGCTTCCATCAATTGCTTGAATTTAGCATGGATCAAATGCTGGCCTTCCTTCAATGCCACAGGATCTTCCAATTCCAACGAGGCTGCTTCTGCTCGGGAAAAATCATCCAAAACGGGTAGCATTTTCTCGATGGAGTCGCGGGACGCAGTACGAATTAACTCAACGCGTTCACGCATGGTCCGTTTGCGATAATTGTCGAATTCAGCATACAGCCGTAAATACCGGTCCTGCCAATCCGTCTGCTCCTCTGTTTGAGAAGAACCTGCTGATTCGTCAGTCTCGCTAGTCGATGACGCCGTCTCCGAAGAGCTCTCATTCCCTTCATTCCCTTCAGAAGCAGCGGATGATGCTGTCTCAGTTGCCTCTTCCTCTGCAGAGGCGTTTTTCGGTTCTAAGTCCATATTCCTTGATTTGCAGATTGCAACTCAAATCCAGTGCCACAAGCTAGATGCGGACATCCTGTCAGTCTTGTTCGGGTTAGAGTCGGGCTACGTGTCGGTCAATTTGTCTGTGCAGCTCAATGCCACGCAAGTTCTTTCCAATGATGACACCATTCTCATCCACCAAAATGCTCATGGGAATGGAGCTGACGCCATAAACCGCCGCCGCCTCGCTGTTCCAACGTTTTAAATCCGATACATGGTTTTTCCACACCAGACCGTCGGCAGCAATCGCCGCTTTCCAGCGTGCCACATCACTATCCAATGAGACGCTAAACACGTCAAACCCTTCAGCCGATTTGAACTTGGCTTTCTTGTACTTATTGTAAGCGCTAACGACATTGGGATTCTCTCTCCGGCAAGGACCACACCACGATGCCCAAAAATCAATCAGCACTAAATTTCCGCGTAACTCACTCAGCTTCATCGCCTTGCCCTTAGGGTTGTTGAGCGCGATTTCAGGTGCTGTGTCACCAATTCGCGTTCCGACTCGACCGCTGGGAACCACGGTTTGCTCTGTTACTTCAGAGGCTGCGATGCGCGAAGGAGCCACTGCCCCCTGGTCGTTACTGATCAAAACACCGGCAGCAATTAAGACTGCACCAACTCCTATTTTCCATGTCAACATGGATGCAATTTACAACTTCATTCTACCCTTTCAATGCTTGCTCCTAAAGCTTTCAGTCTGCCTTCAATGTCTTGGTAACCTCGGTCAATCTGGCCGATGTTGTGAATTGTAGATTCTCCTTCGGCAGATAACGCCGCAATGAGCAATGACACACCTGCTCGAATGTCAGGTGACGTCATGGTCACACCTCGCAATGGACTCTTGTGATCCATCCCGATTACTGTAGCCCGGTGTGGGTCACACAGAATGATTTGAGCTCCCATATCAATCAGCTTGTCCGTAAAGAAAAGGCGGCTCTCAAACATTTTCTGGTGAATCAAAACGCTGCCACGAGCTTGGGTGGCCGTTACCAGTATGATCGACAACAAATCCGGAGTGAAGCCCGGCCAGGGAGCATCCGCTACTGTCAAAATTGACCCATCAATGAAAGTGTCTATTTCATAACTGTCTTGGGCCGGAACGAACAAGTCATCACCCCGTCTTTCTATAGCAATGCCCATGCGCTTGAAAACACGCGGAATCATTCCCAGCTCATCGAAGGCCACATCTTTGATGGTGATACTGCTGCGTGTCATTGCCGCGAGACCGATAAAACTCCCAATTTCGATCATGTCTGGAAGGCATCGATGATCGGTTCCTCCAAGCTCTTCTACCCCCTCTATAATCAGCAAATTCGACCCAATACCGCTAATCTTACCTCCCATCCGGTTGATCATCTTGCAGAGCTGCTGCAAATACGGTTCACACGCGGCATTGTAGATCGTGGTGGTGCCCTTTGCCATACAAGCGGCCATGACAATGTTGGCCGTACCAGTGACAGATGCCTCGTCGAGCAACATGTCCGTACCGATCAAACCGTCACCAGCGGATGCTTCAAAAAAACCGCTTTTTGAATCGTAGGTGAACGTGGCCCCCAAAGCTTCGAAGCCGATGAAATGTGTGTCCATCCGTCGGCGGCCAATTTTGTCGCCGCCAGGCTTTGGAATCGCACCTTGACCAAATCGAGCAAGAAGCGGACCTAGCACCATGGTCGAACCCCGCAATGAGCCACCTTTCTCACTAAACTCCTTTGTCTTGAAGTAATCCAAATTGACATCATCAGCTTGAAAACGATAGGCTCCTTGGCCCTGTTTTTGGGTTTTTACACCCATGCTCGAAAGCAAATCAATCAATTTATTGACATCGACGATGTCTGGCAAGTTGGCAATGTTGACAGGTTCAGCAGTTAGCAAGACCGCGCACAAAATTTGCAGCGCTTCATTCTTCGCTCCCTGCGGAATGACATCTCCGGACAACTTTTTTCCTCCTTGAATAATAAAACTGGACATGGCAGGGCTCTTCTTCTTGTGTTTGTTCTCCGACTTTGCGTTTCGAGGCAAAGCATGCTTTCCTTGAAGATCATTCCTTCAAGGAAACAACAGTCCTTCGAAATAACGGCATGACAAAACACGAAAATTCGCTTTCAGCAAAACTTTTCGACAGGAGGTAACGGACAAGACCCCGAGAAAATTAGCGCTTCTTTTTCTTGCCTTTCCAGCGGTCAAGAGCGTCACTCGTCTTGCGCTTGCTCTTCAAGATTTCAGCTGAACTTACCAATTCAGTCTCCTCGGGTAGAATGAGCTGTCCTTCGCTCATTTCCTTGAGTTGCTCGCGGATCAAGGTGTTTTCAACCGTACTTCGATTCCACGTCAAAAAGTGGCGCTTCATGAGATTGGCAATCGTTAAAATCAACGCGGCCTTCTCCTCTCCTTCTTCGTATGCTTTTGCTTTTTCAATCAACTCACGGGTCATGGCCCCGTAGTGACCCAAACGCGAAGTTGCTCCCGGATATATCAAACGTTCCGGGGTTTCTTCCCGAGATTCTCTTGTTGGGGTTTCAAACGGACAGTCCACATCCAAATCGTAGTCCGCCATGAAAAATAGTTGACCCCAGAGTTTTTTCTCAGAGTCTTCCTTGTCTCCCTCCTGGGCAACAATTGAACCCATGATACTTACAATAGCGGTCGCGCAACGATTGCGTTCTTCTCGATCAGCCAGCGATTTTAGATGGCTGACCATCTGGTGAACGGTTCTTCCATACTCCGGTATGGACAGGTCATCGCGGGTACTGTTATACGTCATTTCAACCATGGTCCGAAGTTACGGATATCGCACGCCAAATGCACCACCCCTTCACCAAGATGGCCATTTCTCTGACCTGCGGTTCATCAGATCAGAAATCAATTCTAAAAACCGCGCTTCCAACGCGGCTTCTCCGACACGATCAACCGCTTTAAACAACTCGTTCAAGTTCGAATCCCATGCAATTCGAGCATCCATCGACGTGCAGACTTGGAGCATTTTGCTCCTGTTTCCATATTCTTTCAACCAACGGTGTTCTGTCATAGCAGTGAAAAACCGTTGGGTTCGATCTGGCATTTCATTTTTTCTATGCGCTAAAATGGTCTCCACATGGTCTACAAAAGCCTCCAACTGCCATTGGGGAAGAATCTGATTGAAATTCCGCGCAAGGAAATAATCATGCAGTAAATCCAGACCAACACCGGACATCCTCCCCAGTATGGGTCTTAAGTCAGAGCGTGAAGCTTGGGACAGCGGATGCGCATCTGCCTCAGAATCAATCCACCGATGCAGCAGCACCCCCGCCGAAACTCCCTTCGGCAGCATCCTGTGCGCACTGCCTTTAATCGAGTCGCCCATAAAATTGCCCACCATCAAATCGGGGTCAGGCCCCCCAATTACCAAATGCGCCAAATAATTCATGAAGCAAATTTCGTTCGAGTCAATTGGCTAACTCCCGAGTCTCCCAACTTTTTTTGCGCACAAGCTTTGCTCCTGCGTTACACTTCCGTAAATTTGCCGTCCTCGGTTTGAAAGCAAACCGCAGTATGCGAGAATAGCTCAGTGGTAGAGCACAACCTTGCCAAGGTTGGGGTCGCGAGTTCGAATCTCGTTTCTCGCTCAATAAAAGCCTCCCGTTGTGGGAGGCTTTTTTTATTGGGACCAACCCAAAGACGTACCTTTTTTCCAGGATCTTCGGACTTAACCGGAAGGTCAGGTTCCGTAAAAATCAACTCGGAATACACCAGAAGCACTGAGGATCCAATCCAACTCGAATCCCCTGATCAATCCGTCACATTCTTGGTGTACGCAATTCTGCGGGATGCTTTGCGCATCAATACATTGACTAAATCCTCAGACGTACTTCCCAATCCGCCATTGACATTCTTCATGTAACTGCACATCAAGTCACCTGTTCCCGCATCATACACGTTCAGGTTAATCACTGCCTTTTCCGTTGACCCGGCGACTCCGAATAACACTCCGAGAGCTATTGCAGCTCCCTGAGACATGGGTTTATTCGTTGAAAACGTGCCCATAATTACAGCGTCTACACCCAGAAAAGCACACAACTCACCGGGCTCATAAGCAGCCAATGTCTCTGGTGTAACCCCATTTTTAATCAGCTTCGCATTCGTCACATTCGGCGATTGAACATCAATTTTCAAACTCCCTCTTTTCTTGCGCTTTAAGAACCAGGAATACATCGCCGCTTGAATGCCGTCGCCCTCTGCTTTTTCCATGCGCTCCAGTTGGTCTGAGGTCATGTCTTTCATTTGCCTCGGCCTTAAGGTTACAGTAGCATCAAAAGGCAACACCGCAATCACTTCATGTGAATTGGCAATGGCCGGAAATCGAGGGTCTTCGTAAAAATTCGTTTGACTCACGACCTGACTCGGCAAGAGAAGGTTTAAACTGAATAAGAACGAGAAAAACTGAACATATAAACGCATGATGACAGGGAGTTTCCGGTCAATATAGCGCATTAAATAGCAATTCATGTATCCAATTGACTGACCTCCCATAGCCAAATCAACAACCTCCACTGATTCGTGGTAGCTTTGCCGCGCTTCCAATAGACGAAGATTGACTCAAACCTAAGAACCATGCACGCAACGATTACGACTAACCAAGGCACCTTGCAGGTGGAATTATTTGCAAAAGACGCTCCCAACACGGTGGCCAATTTTGTCAAACTCGCTAAAGAAGGCTTTTACAACGGCTTGAAGTTCCATCGGGTTATTCCCGGATTTGTCGCCCAAGGTGGCTGTCCACAAGGCATCGGAAGCGGTGGACCCGGTTACAACATCGATTGCGAATTGGACGGTGAGAATCAGTTCCATGACAAAGGTGTTTTGTCCATGGCGCATGCCGGTCGAAACACAGGAGGCTCTCAGTTCTTCTTAGTTCACAGCCGAGAAGCGACCTCACACCTTGATCGCCAGCATACGTGTTTTGGCAAGGTGACGGAAGGCTTGGACCTCGTGACTCAAATCGCACAAGGCGACACGTTCTCTGTGGAGATCGTCGAAGACTAAGTCAGTTTAGAGCCCATTGGGCTCCCGATTCCAAAGCACGCATCATTTCCAGCAGAAGCAAGTCGCTTTGAAGGGAGTTTAGCGTAGTGTGAGCCCTCAGGCTCTGACGTTCGAGTTGAATGCGTTCAAACGGCTTGACCAAGCCCTGGATTTCTCGATCCAAAGATTGAGTCCGGGCTTCGTCGGCCTGACTTGCCGCTTCATTTTGCTGAGCTAAAGCCTGATTGAGTAGAGTGACTCTTTTTTCCAGACTGCTCAGTTGTGCCGTGTGCTCTTGGTCCCAAGCCAACGCATCGGCTTGCCTGAAAGCAACCTGCGCAGCTGCTTGACCTTTGTCTCCTCCTGGAAGCAATCGATCCAACGGAATGCTCCACATCAAAGCGCCGACCCATTGGGTGGTGGGGGCCAAGGAAGAGAAGTCTGCGCCGAAGCCATTCAACATCGGACTGAATCGAAGCTCGGGCAGCCAAAGCTCGCGGGTTAGCCCATTTTGTGCGGATTCCGCTTGGTCTATCCGGGCTACCAAAGCTGATTGTTCAGGCCAGACAGCAGTCGCATCCTTACTGAAAAGTGCTTTCAAGACAGGCCAATCAACACTCAAAGGCATCGTTTCCTGAACTCCCAACACCGACCATAGCTCTGCCAACATCGCTTCACGTGCTGCGCGTAACTGAAGGACTTGACTCTCCAAATGAAGCCGTTCAGATGCTGCCGATAGCGCCTCGGAACGCGGGCGCAACCCCGACTCCACCAACCAGTTCAACTCCTGTTCGTATTGCCTCCAAGCTTCGACTGAGGCTGCATGCAATGCCTCGTCCTGAGCGGAAGCGATTGCAGCCACGAATGCCGCCATGCACGCCAAAATCCGTTGGTCGCGTTCTGCCGCAACTTCCCACGTGACAGCTTCTTGGTGGAAGCCCGCTGATTCTTGGACCGTCCAAGACTGGGCCACATTGCCACCGAGCCGCAATTCTGCCATCCATTGACTATTGCGGGCCACAACGTCCGGTAAGATCTCTCCAGCGACATTCATGGAACTGCCTTCTCGCGAAAAGGACTGACCTCCGACTACAGCCGAAGGAATCCACCAGCGCCTTGCTGACTCCAAAGTGCTTTGGGCCTCCAACAAACGCGCTTGGTTGCGCATTTCATGCGCCGGAGCTTGCGAAGCAAGCTCAATGAGCGCTTGCGCCGTGAGGAC
>CAJWIF010000011.1 GCA_913041135.1 uncultured Flavobacteriales bacterium | reverse complement strand
TAGAACCGATTTGATGCTTTTGTCTTTGGGCATTTTTTTTTTATCCGACTGCTGCAGCCTTAAAAACGGCGACAGCGGTCGAGACGAAAAGAGGAATTCCGAGCGCAAAATTAGCGCGTTAATTTGAACATCAAAAGCCCGATTCAATGACAATTTCAACGACCTATTCACAATGCTGTCTATTCTGCGAAAACACCCGAACTTTCAGCCATGGAATTCGCTGCCGAAAAAGCACGGTCTGACCGGAAAACTTGGGCCAATCACGGCTGGAATCTAGAGTACACCATTGATTTCACTTCCCCTTCGGGAAGGCCTGCCGCACTCGATAGCCAAAGCAAAAAAAATCTCCGTGCCGTGTTTGCATTGCACGGATTTGCACGACCCTTGGAGGATTTCAATTCCTTCTCTCAAGCATGGCCAGAACGATGCGCTTTCATCTCAGTGCATTTACCGCACCATGGCAAAAGCGGTCCAGATCTTGAAACACGGCCATTGGACGATGCGATTGAACCCGAAGACTTACTGAAAATCCTCTGTGAAATAGCACTTCACGAGGGCGTCAGCGCATCAAAGCCAGATCTCATCGGATACAGCATTGGGGGAAGAATAGCCCTCTCTTTGATCGCTACAGATCCTAAAAAATGGAACCGAGTCGTGCTACTCGCACCTGACGGCCTCAAGCAATCTCTTTTTTATGGCCTGACAGTCCACACGCAATTAGGGAAAGCCCTTTGGTTTGCCATAGACACGCATAGTCAGGCTGTATTGCTTTGGAGTGATCGATTTTTGCAATGGAAGCTCTTGACTCCCCACATGCATGCATTTATCGCCTTTCATTTGTCATCACACTCCATGCGCATGGCAGTTTGGAATGGCTGGCGGGCGCATCGAAAATGCTGGCCATCATATCAGTCGCTTGCTTCAGCATTTAGCCAAACAGGAGGGACTATCGATCTTTTTTTCGGTATGCACGACCGCATCATCCCTTTGAAAAACGGGAGGCGTTTGCGTCAAAAAACGAATTCCATGCCCCACGTAAGCTTCCACTCCATCCCATCAGGTCATGGTATGTTGCGTGAAGACGTTTTGAAAATCATCATTCAACGTACCTTTAAGACATGACGTGGTTCGAACAATTGCAATCTGATTCCTTGAATGGCACAAAGCGGTTAGCAACACTACTCGACCCAGACGACCTTCCCTCAGGCCGAGCGTGGCACGCTTTAATTGACCGAATCGAAGCATCCCCCGTGACGGATGTTTTCATTGGAGGCAGCTTGTTGATTCGCAACAATGTCAGTGATATGATGCAGTCCATTCGCGAGCGTTTTTCAGGTAAAATCACGATTTTTCCGGGCTCGCCAGACCAAGTCATATCGGGTGCAGATGCCGTGCTGTTTCTATCCTTAATCTCTGGAAGGAATCCCGATTTACTCATTGGAAGACACGTTGAATCTGCCATGCGCATCCGCCGATTGCGGATTGAAACTATCCCTACCGGATATCTACTCGTTGGAGATGGCCCCCTTACAGCTGCTGCTTACATGAGTCAATCCATGCCAATCCCATCAGCCAAACCTGAAATTGCCGTGGCAACAGCCGTGGCAGGTGAGATGTTGGGACTACGCGTCATGTTTGTCGATGCAGGCAGCGGGGCGAGTCAACCGGTTCCATTGAAAGCCATTGCATCCATTCGAAACCAGACAACGTGCCCATTGATTGTTGGCGGGGGCTTGAACGATGCCCCAAGCATTGAGGCCGCATGGCAAGCTGGTGCTGACCTTGTTGTCATCGGTTCTGCAATCGAAAACAAGCCGGAAGATTTGAATTGGCTTCCCAACCCAGCCGCTTTTCAGTCAAGAGGTATTGCTGATCCTTGGAACTAGCCTTGGCGCAATTCGGTCTCTTTAGAACGAGACCTCAACAGAAAACATACCGTTCCTTCCGGCCTGAGGATACACGTAGTTCTCGGTGGTCATGGCATCGACACCACCGTACAAATAACTGTACGTCCATCCATTTGCGCTGTATTTGGCATTGAGGGCATTGCGCAAGAAAGCGTTGAGTGTGACGCGCGTTCCTGAAGGACGTTCCCAACTCCATTGCAGGCGTAAGTCTTGCACCGCATAAGCATCCAGTGACCGACTGTCTCTAGAGGTATTGTCCAGGAATTGCTTTCCAACATACCGCGCTGCCCATTCCAACGTACCCTGGGTTCTCCCACTAGATTTTGAGCGATCCCAAAACCGATAGGCTGCTACACTTGATGCTGTCAGGTTTGGAGAAAATGCGATGTCCGTTGTTCCATGTTCAACTTCTACGACCGAAGGAAAACCCTCAGCATAATCAGACAGAATCTCCGTGAAGGAGTCAATCTGATTGAGTGAACTCGTTACTGTTCCCTGCCAAGTCACCCCTTCCTTTGGACGCCAAGCAGACGACCATTCCAATCCCGCTCGGTAGCTGCGGTCAACATTCTGCTGGATGGGACTGCCCGTATCATTCAATGCACCCGTAAGCACAAGTTGATTGTGATAACGCATATAAAAAGCAACCGCCTGCAGCGACCAGACCTCGTCATCATGCTCCCACCCTAACTCCCAGTCCGTCATGGTCTCAGGTAGCGGTTTTTCCGAAGTCACCCGATCAACATAGTCGGTCCGAACAGGTTCTCGACTCCCTTGGGATATGGAAGCGAAAAAACGATTGAAAGGAGACATCACCCAATCCAGACCTGCCTTGGGATTGAGGAAATACAACCGGTCATCGACAGCGAGTTGCGTCAAGTCGTTATCTGTCCCATCGATGGAGTAAATAACTTGCCGACCCTGTACTTCCAATTGCGTACGTACGCTACCCCCTCCCCATTCTTGCGTAAAACCAACAAAACCGTAACGATCTGTTTTATTGCCGACATTGGAGTAATACTCGGCACCCAATTGCGAGTCGCCTGCATATTGCATCCAAATAGGAACTCCAAAATGCGCGCCTTCATAGTTGAAGGCTCCGCCTCCCCAATTCATGGAAATCCGGTCCCAAGAACGATGGACATTCAGAGCGACACCTTTGTAGTCATTGTCCAACCAGCGGCGGCGTATAACATCACCCGTTGCAATGGCCGAATCTCCAATGACCAAATCCGTCACACCATAGAGGGACAACTCGGCATCGGGCTTGTATTGTTCATAGTATCCCGAGCCCGCGGTATAATGCGCCGTTACCCCCAAATCCCAACCTTGCCATTCCTGATCTAAATGCAGTTGGTGGTGATCTTGACGGTAGTCATCAACCTCATCTTTATAGCGGTAATAGTTGTGCTGCTCTCTCCTTTCAATCAAGTCATTAATCCGCGCTACATCTGTTCCGTATCCATATTCTCCGCTTGAATTGGCCCAATCTAAAATTTCACTTTCGGTCCCCTCAATTGCAATTTGAGGCACCCCATACCATGCTTGATACGTGCGCTCATGGCCCAACATTGCAGTGTACGTGAGATGCCCTGTATCCCACAGATATCCCATTCCTAACTGCATACTCGATAAATCACTGGAGGCACGATCTACAAAACCATTGGACACAATACGCGATGCTCTGCCTTCGATATAAAACCCATCGCCGACTCGACCACTCGACCACTTCACCATAGATCGGGCACTGCCAAAAGACCCCGCTCCAAGGACCATCCTTCCCTTTGGTTTCTGATCAAATGACAGCGTGTTGAGAGCCACAGTCGCCCCAAAAGCACCCGGGCCGTTCGCCGAACTACCGACTCCCCGTTGCACCTGAAGTCCATCCACACTACTTGATAAATCCGGCAAATCCACCCAATATACCTGATGTGATTCCGCATCGTTCAACGTGATCCCGTTGATCGTCACATTGATATGGGTTTGGTCCGACCCACGTATCCGCATGCTCGTGTACCCCACACCCGCTCCGGCATCGGAGGTCACCACAACTGACGGGGTATAGCGTAGTAAAAAAGGCAGATCCAAGGAACCATCGCGCTCCTCTAACATTTTCGCAGTAATCCGCAGGCTGGCAAATGGAGCACGCTCACTAAAATGAGTCGTACTAACTGACGCTGGCAGCAACTGAACTGTCATCAAAGTACTGTCCAATTCAAAAGGTGAAACCGTTTGAGACTGGCCTAAAGAAACCCCTGAAAGAAGAGCAAGAGTCAGCAAAGAAAGGATGGGTGAACGCATCATATTTTTTTAATTTATGACGCAGGAATGTCCGCTTTCACGAAGGCATTCATGACAATCTCCCCTACCGGCATTATCCGTTCAGGTTCAAAGGGTCTAATCTCAGCACTCCATTAGGAGGCACCCCCGCATCGATGCAAATGTATGGACGCGAAACAATAACTTGCAACTGTGAAGCGCACGAAAATTGAAGCATTGATTGAAACAGCGATTCAAGCTGCCATCGATGCTTCGCGCGTCTTAATGGAACATCTTGTGAAACACAATGAAGCCTTGGTCATTCGTGCCAAACGCGATGGAAGCCCCGTCTCAGCGGCGGACATGGCCTCACATCAAATCATTGAGTCAGTCCTTTCCACGACCGACATCCCAATCATTAGTGAAGAAGGGAGTCTCCCTCCATTTTCGGAACGACAACATTGGCCTCTGTTTTGGTTGGTCGACCCCTTAGACGGAACCGAGTCGTATCTACGTAACCGCTCGGGCTTTGCTGTGAACATCGCTCTATGTGATAAGCACGGGCCTTTCTTGGGCATTGTAGCAGACCCTCTCGCCAATTCTATGTACTACGGCGCGATTGGACTGGGCGCATTTCATCGGTCACTTGACCCCCATGCCGTTGGCGAAGTACTGATTTCAAAACCCGCAACGAAACCGTACTTATTGGTTACGAGCTGGAACGAACCGCTGTCGTTGACCGAATTGCTTCCTACCCATTTATCTCCAGAGGACTTTCGAAGCGAACCGGTGAGTGGAGCCCTTAAATTTTGTCAGGTGGCAGCGGGCAAAGCTGATTTGCACGCACGTTCCGGTCCATACATGGAGTGGGATTGCGCAGCAGGTGATGCCATTTTGCGCAGTCTGGGAATGGTGGTTCGAAGTCGCGATACCAATAAGCCCCTTCAGTACAACACGATGCATCTCCGTGTTGAAGGCCTGTGGGTGAGTCGAATACCTTAGACGATTTTGATCTTCATCTGTACGAATTGGACTCGAATGTCTCGTACAACTCGATGTAATTGACGTACCGCTCTTCCGCAATTTCGCCTTCTTCAACAGCTTTCTTCACTGCACAATGCGGCTCATTTCGATGCAGACAATTGTGGAATTTACATCCATCCAGTTTTCTGAATATTTCCGGAAAATAGTGATGCAAATGATCTCGTTCCAGATGCACCAGACCGAAGCCTTTGATCCCTGGAGTATCAATGATAAATCCTCCTGTAGCCAACGGAAACATTTCAGCAAAAGTGGTCGTGTGCTTGCCTTTTTGATGCGCATCCGAGACTTCACCTGTTCGTAAATCCGTTCCAGGCAATAGCGCATTGATCAGGGTGCTCTTGCCCACGCCACTGTGGCCAGACAAGAGATTCACTCCTGACGCAGCCAGTTGTTGCGTCAAGGAATCCAAACCTTCCCCCGTTGTTGCAGAAGTGCGCAGCGTGGGAATTCCTGCCAATTCGTACACCGCTTCCAAATATTCCAGCTGCGCTCTTTCCGGTGTCCCTTCAGCGCAGACATCGACTTTATTGAATACGATGGTTACGGGAACTTGGTACGCATGAGCGGTGACCAAGAAACGATCCATAAATCCCGTACTCGTCGCTGGCTGAACCACCGTGGCAATCAGAAAAGCACGGTCCAAATTTGCTGCGACAACATGGGTTTCCTTCGACAGGTTCACCGATTTCCGAACCATGCTATTTCGCCGTTCCAAGCGTTCCGTGATACTCCCTGTTTTTTCTTCGTCTTGCTTTTGAATCAACACATAGTCTCCGACAGCTATGGGGTTTGTAGACCGTTCTCCTCGCAATCTCAGCTTGCCCTGTATCCGACACGATATGACCGTTCCGGTAGACAATTCCAATACCTCGTACCACGACCCTGTTGACCGCAACACCAGTCCTTTAGGGCCTTGGTGCGTACCTTTTTTTGAAACATCCTTTGGAGACGGCTCCATCAAACGGTTTTTGCTTTAAAGACAGCTTCCAAACCGCCTTCTTGTGCTGTGAGAACAGCAGTCGTCTCATCCGCCACCAGCATGCCCTTTCGAATCAACACCACCCGATCGCACATCGCTTCCACTTCCTGCATGATGTGCGTGGACAGGATGACGGTTCGCTTTTCACCAATGGTTCGGATTAAATTTCGAATGTCCTCTAACTGGAGTGGATCAAGACCTGAAGTTGGTTCATCGAGAATCAGAACTGCCGGGTTGTGAATCATGGCCTGCCCCAGTCCGACGCGTTGCCGAAACCCCTTGGACAACTGGCCAATCAGCTTGTGACACTCTGGCTCTAAACCCACCTCTACCAAAACCTCTTCAGCACGATCTTTTGCTCGCTTTACCCCATGCGTTCCGGCGACATACTCTAAGTACTCCCGCACATACATATCCAAATGAAGTGGATTGTGTTCGGGCAAGTACCCCACGCATCGCTTGGCTTGAATCGGATCCTCAGAGACTTCGTGACCACACACAACAATCTTTCCTGACGTAGGCGGCAAGTATCCCGTAATGAGCCGCATCAGTGTCGACTTACCAGCACCATTGGGACCCAACAAGCCCAGAACCTGACCTGCAGGGATTTCTAAGTCCACAGAGGAGAGCGCAGCTTGGCTTCCAAAGTTCTTGGAAACGTGTTGAATTGAAATCGACATCGGCCGCAATTTACGACCCTTTGCATTCCGCTTTTGCAGCTCTTTTTAGAACAAAAAAGGCCACCCCTGCAGGATGGCCTTTCTTCACAATCAATGACTGTTTACATTACATCATACCGCCCATGCCTCCTCCCATGCCCCCTGGTCCTGGCATTGCAGGCGCATCCTCCTCAACATCATAAATGACGCACTCTGTAATCAAGACCATTCCAGAAATAGATACTGCATTTTCCAAAGCAACTCGCGTCACCTTCGTTGGGTCAATTACGCCAGCCTCAAAGAGGTTTTCATACACCTCGGTGCGCGCATTGTATCCGAAATCACCTTCTCCATCTCGGACGGCATTGGCGACAACAGCACCTTCACCTCCTGCGTTGGCGACGATTTGACGCAACGGCTCTTCAACTGAGCGCAGTACGATCTGAATCCCTGTTGTTTCGTCAGGATTGATTCCTTCCAAATTGGATATGCTCGCAGCAGCTCGGATATACGCCGTTCCTCCACCCGGTACAATGCCTTCCTCGACAGCCGCGCGCGTGGCGTGCAGCGCATCGTCGACACGGTCCTTTTTCTCTTTCATTTCGACCTCTGTGGCCGCACCGACGTAAAGCACCGCGACACCTCCTGCTAATTTAGCGAGACGCTCTTGAAGCTTTTCCTTATCGTAATCCGAAGTGGTCGTTTCGATTTGAGCCTTGATTTGATTCACACGGCCTTCGATCTGATCCTTGACACCTGCGCCATTGACAACGGTTGTGTTGTCCTTATCCACAGTGATTTTCTCTGCTGTTCCCAAGTCCTCCAAGGTGACGTTTTCCAACTTCAACCCGGTCTCTTCAGAAATCACTTGACCGCCGGTCAAAACAGCAATGTCTTGCAACATCGCCTTGCGACGATCACCAAATCCAGGGGCCTTTACAGCCGCTACCTTCAGAGCTCCTCGAATCTTATTGACTACCAGTGTCGCCAAAGCTTCCCCATCCAAATCTTCCGCAATGATCAGAAGAGGACGCCCGCTTTGAGCCGTTTGCTCCAGCGTAGGGAGCAAATCCTTCATGGTCGAGATTTTCTTATCGTAAATGAGGATATACGGATTTTCCAACTCCACCTCCATTTTCTCGCTGTTCGTCACAAAGTAGGGTGACAAGTAACCGCGATCGAATTGCATGCCTTCAACGGTCTTGACTTCAGTCTCCGTTCCCTTGGCTTCTTCAACCGTAATGACTCCTTCATTGCCTACCACCTCCATCGCTTGTGCGATAAGCTTACCGACAGTCTCGTCGTTGTTAGCCGAGATCGTCGCAACCTGCTCGATTTTAGAGATATCGCTTCCAACCTCACGAGAAATTTTTTGCAACTGCTCAATGATCGCCTTACTCGCCTTGTCCATTCCACGCTTGAGGTCCATGGGATTTGCTCCCGCGGCTACATTGCGCAACCCCTCTCCAATTAACGCCTGAGCCAAAACAGTGGCCGTTGTCGTTCCGTCACCAGCGACATCGGCTGTTTTCGAAGCGACCTCCTTGACCATTTGGGCTCCCATGTTTTCCAAGGAATCCTTCACCTCTATTTCACGCGCTACAGAAACTCCATCTTTTGTCACCGACGGTGCTCCAAACTTTTTCTCAATGACCACATTCCGACCCTTCGGTCCGAGTGTCACTTTCACGGCATTCGCCAACTTGTCTACTCCGGCTTTTAAGCCGTTTCGCGCATCCGTGCTAAATTCGATTTCTTTTGACATGTCTCAAATAATTGTAATCCGATGTGGATAATTGAACGTTAAACGATCGCCAGGATGTCGCTTTCACGCATCATCATGTAATCCTTGCCTTCCAACTGCAACTCTGTTCCAGAGTACTTGCCATAGAGCACCGTGTCTCCTACTTGAACCGTGATTGGTTCATCTGGCTTACCGGGACCAGCAGCAATGACTGTTCCGCGTTGCGGCTTTTCTTTCGCTGTATCCGGAATGATGATTCCGCTTGCTGTCTTCTCTTCTGCCGCTGCGGGCTCAACAAGAACCCGATCTGCGAGAGGCTTGATATTCACTGACATGAATCTTAGATTTTAAGTTATTTGAATCGGTTCCATCGATTTTCATGCCAAAGGGATAACTCTGCGAGGCATCTGACGCGGTGTCAGCCCGGGAGCAATCTTGTCAGCAATTCGAACGACCACAAAAAAAAATGACGTGACACCTATGACAAGGTGACACGTCAGTTTATTACGTCCAGAGAATTTGTTTTCGCAATCACTCCGACAAAGGAGCCGCCGCTGCTGGCATCGCCGTAGCAGGCAAAATGCTTTCATCGATACCGACGTCCTCGTTCATATTTCCGAAGAAAATCCCGGCAGCAATGCACAGGACAAACAATGTACTTGTCAAGACCCATGTCGCTTTCACGAGGAAATCTGTCGTTTTTTGAACCCCTCCGAATTGGCTTGCTCCTTGAAAACCTGTTGCCAATCCTCCTCCTTTCGGGTTTTGGACTAAAATCACAGCTCCCAAGAGAAAGCACACAACCAAAATGACCGCCATCAAAAAATATCCCATATTTCCTTTATTTATCTTCGTTCAAATCAAGCCAAACCTCCTTTGCCCAGCTTTTTCAATTGGGCTGCAAAATAAGTGCTTTTTGCCGGATTTTTCAATGCCAAAAGTTTATAAGCTTTCCTGGCCTTTCCGATTTGACCTTGCTTCGCATACAAACGCGCCATGGTTTCCGTCACCAAAGTGGCATCTTCAAGGACACTAGCCTGTGCCAAATCATGCACTCCTGGTGCCGTCTCACGCAAAGGTCCGATACGCGGGTTGGTTGCAATAAACCGATCAATCAATGCCGCCGCATCCGCAGGTTTGTCAGACTCTTTTCGTTCCACATGAGCGGTGGTGTCACCATATTCTATTTCCAAAGCTCGCGCCGATAACCAAGCCGAAAATGGACTTGACGCTGCATTTCTCAACCTCGTTTCGTCCGCCGCGCTAATTGTCTCTGTTGACGCAACTGGACTTCCTGAATCCCATGAATCCACATCTTTTTCAATGGATCGACCAATGGCAGAAATCAAGGCCTCACGCTCCATCGGGTCTTCCGCGCTGAGTCCGCTGATTTCAGGAGATTCGAGATCAGCAGGCGCGACTAAAGCGGGCTCTTCATGGCTTGCCCACTCCGCTTCTGGCACTTCGGGAGCGGCCTCAATTTGAGCGTGAATTTCACGCGCTTCTTCGAGCAATTTCGTCCGTAAAATCAAATCAAACAGCGGCTGCCTCAACGATGAAGATGCTGCTGCTCGCATCAGATCAACTTGCTGCTCAATGTGCCCTCCCACAGCGCTCGATCTCGCCAACAGCATAGAAAACGCACCCGCATACGGATACTTTTTTACCCAATCGGACAACCCGTCCCGGTCAGACAACAGCGTCTTCCCAGGTTCATTAATAAGTTCTTGCAGGCGTTGAATGTGCATAGACGGAGGCTGGAGTTATTGACGGTCAATTTAACCCATGCAGGCTTCACCAATTACCAAGTGTCGCATTGAATACATCTTGCGTCAATTGATCTCCAATTTCTTCGACCAACTGTTCTTCAATACTAAACAAGTCTAGTTCGCTGCTATAATCTGCAAACCGGCTAAACTGTCGATCAAAACTCAACGTTGGATCCAAGGTGTTTTGATACCGAACCAGCAGTCCTATGGTCAAGCGATTTGAAGCCGCAACTTCACCCCCTTGAACGTTGACAGGTGTCACGGTCCATTTAACAATGTCGGCCTCAAACATCAATTCCGCCTTTAACGACTGAAGCTTGAGTGTGGATTGTCTTTGGATCCGATCTCGCATTAGCTCAGTTAACAGCAGCGCGCTAGAGGCAGAAGCCAATGGATTGACCGGGTTGAATCCGAAAACAGCAAATGTTTTAGCCCCTGATGTTTGGGCGCCGTAGGGAGAGTAAACACCACAACCTAATCCAAATGACACGACCAATCCGGTGAGTATCCCTCTGAGTAAGCGGTTCATTTCAATCCGTATTCTTTGATTTTCCGATACAACGTGCGCTCTGAAATCCCCAATTCAAAGGCCGCATGCTTCCTCCGATTGCCATGTTTCAATAGCGCTCTTCGAATCAACTCCTTTTCTGAGTCTTGCAGCGAAAGAATTTCTTCAACTTCTTCAACATCCACCACGGCCTGATCCCCAGACCCGATTTGCACGTTTCCACTTCTACCTTGTGAAGCTGAAGAGCCCTCTGGTTTAGAGTTCAAAACATCCATATCCTCCATGAGCGAATCGGATTGTCGAGACCTTCCCTCGGGAAGCCCTTTTGACGCTGGTGTGGATTGGTTAAAGAGTCGATCAATTAACGCAGATTCTTCCGACCCAATGTCTCCACCTTTCTCCAAAAGGCCCATGACGAGTTTTTTCAAATCGTGCATTTCTTGGCGCAGATCAAAGAGGACTTTGTAAAGAACTTCGCGCTCGTTGAGCTGATCACCTTTGTCCGCGTGCTCATCCCGAACGGGCAAGCGGCTCCGATGCGATTCGGGCAAATACGTCAGTAGCGTGTCGGAATTGAGAAGCCTTTTACTTTCCAAAATGGACATCTGCTCAGCGGTGTTCTTCAGCTGCCGAATGTTCCCAGGCCAGGGGTAATTTTCCAAGACTTCAATGGCATCCGGAGTCAGCGAAAGCGGAGGCATTTGATACGTTTCGGAAAAATCAGTTGTGAATTTTCTAAAGAGCAAGTGAATGTCGGCCGCGCGCTCACGAAGAGGCGGAACTTGAATCGGCACCTGACTCAATCGGTAGTACAGATCTTCTCGGAATCTTCCTTTTTGGATGGCTTGATCAAACTCGACATTCGTCGCGGCCACAACGCGCACATCGGTTTTCTGCACTTTGGAAGAGCCCACTCGGATGAACTCTCCTGTCTCGAGAACCCGGAGCAACCTGACCTGGGTGGTCAGGGGCAACTCGGCCACTTCATCCAAAAAAACAGTCCCTCCGTTGGCCTCTTCGAAGTACCCTTTCCTCGACTCTGTAGCGCCTGTAAAAGCGCCTTTTTCATGGCCAAATAATTCAGAATCGATCGTCCCTTCTGGAATCGCACCGCAATTCACAGCGATGAACGGGCCGTGCTTGCGCGTTGAGAATTGATGTACAATCCGGGGGATGGCTTCTTTACCTACTCCACTTTCCCCCAGCACCAAAACGGAAATATCCGTTGGCGCCACTTGGGCGGCCACAGTGACAGCGCGGTCCAACGAGGGCGTGGTACCGATGATTCCAAATCTTCGTTTGATCGAGAGTACATCCATGGATCAGGCGTCCGCTTTGTCCTCCGTTATTTCTCCGATAAGCGTTGCCACAGTGCAAGTGAGGGTTTTCACGTTGACATAGGTCCCTGGTTTTGCATCTTCTTTCGGAAATACTACGACCGTGTTGTACGTATTGCGGCCAAAAAACTGGTCGTCTCTTTTTTTAGATGTTCCTTCAATGAGCACCTTGTAAGTTTTTCCCTTTTGCGCCAAAGTGCGCTCCGTGCCATGCACACGTTGCAAGGTCATAATTTCTTGCAATCGCCGACTCTTGACATCCTCTGGAATGTCATTTTCAAATTTTCGTTCAGCCAATGTTCGTGGCCGTTCACTGTATTTGAACATGTAAGCCATTTCATACCGGACTTCACTCAACAGACTTAACGTGTCTGCGTGCTCCTCTTCCGTTTCGCCACAAAATCCCGTCATGATATCCGTCGAAATTGCACAATCTGGCATGATCCTGCGGATCGCTGCCATGCGATCCATGTACCATTCCCTGGTGTAACCTCGATTCATTCGTTTCAACACTTCACTGTTCCCTGATTGAACCGGCAGGTGGACGTATTTACACAGATTCTCATACTTCGCCATCACATGAAGCACATCGTCCGTCATGTCCTTTGGGTGACTTGTTGAAAATCGGATGCGCAAATCGGGATTCACTTGAGCTACAAGCTCCATCAATTCAGCAAACCGTACCACCGGTTGACCCGGATCTTTCACCTGGCCTTTGATGTCAAGGTTCCATTTGTAGCTATCGACATTTTGACCAAGCAAGGTCACTTCGCGATAGCCCGCCGCATACAACTCATGCGCTTCTCGGACAATGCTACCCGGATCTCGGCTGCGTTCGCGCCCCCGAGTAAACGGAACGACACAAAAACTGCACATGTTATCGCAACCGCGCATGATGCTAATAAAAGCAGTGACGCCATTGGAGTCCAAACGCACCGGACTGATCTCAGCATAGGTCTCTTCACGACTGAGCAACACATTCACGGCTTTTTGACCGCCATTGACTTGCTCCACCAAATTGGGAAGATCTCGGTACGCATCGGGACCAACAACCAAATCCACGAGTTTTTCTTGTTCAAGAAGGCTTTCCTTCAAGCGCTCCGCCATGCAGCCCAAAACACCGACGACCAGATGAGGACGTTCCGCTTTGGCCGATTTGAATTGACGCAACCGCCCGCGAACACGCTGCTCCGCATTCTCCCGAATTGCACAGGTATTCAACAAAATCAAATCCGCCTCCTCTTCGTTGCGGGTGGTTGCAAAACCTGCTGCATCTAAAATACTAACGACAATTTCAGAATCAGAATAATTCATCTGACAGCCATAACTCTCCAGATACAGCTTTCGGGTGTGGGTCGGTTGAGAGGCCACCACAACAGGCGCCCCTTGTAGCGACTCGTCGAGCAACTCGTGGCCTGAACCCCTTGGAGAATCTAACATGCGATGATTTCTTATTTAGTCTGTAACAGAACAGCGAAAATAGGGCGATTCCGATGACTGACAGAATGTCACCTATTCAAATCACGCAACGGGACGTTAAATCACCCTAAAATTTCAAATCCGAAATAAAAAAGAGCCAGCCAAAACAGTCCCTTCACCAAAAAGAAGAGAAAACCGATCCAACCCAACCTCAACAGCCACTTTTTCATGGCTTCGAAATTAACACGGAACCGACGAAACCCTCTGATGCGCGCAAATCAAAGAGTCGAAAGGAATGGTATTGAGACAGCGGAGCCGTCAACCAAGGACTCTTTGCATGTGCGGAATACCAATCTTCATCGTTGCAAACGAGCACATTGGCTCCTTGCAGTACATAGGCAGCAATCCGTTCATCTCCTGACAATCCATCGTCGTATAAATCAGTGAACCCTCGAACATCCATTAAGGATAAGGTGATGTTCGGGCTGGGGTCCGGAACTGAAATGACCCGATCAGTGCGCCCAATTCCCAAAGAACGCAGATGCTCTCCCATTCCTTCAATGCCTCCCAACCGACGATCGTAATCCCAGTGAAACCAGCTCCAAACATCCCGTTCACGCGCAGGAATAAACTGCTCTGACAACCAGCCTTTGGGGGAAGTGTGTTTCATTCGTGTTCTCAACCCAGCCTCAACAGCTTGAAAAATGAGTAAAGAAGGCAAAACTACCATTGCCAACACCTTTCGAATTTGCAACGAGCGCACCCACTCTTCCGGCCTGTAGAGCAGCCATGCTAAAACAACTGGAACCGCCAATTGAAATTCGATGAGATAATAATCATGGACATCCAGGTTACTGAACCACAAAATGAAATAGGCAACTAGCGCCAAACACAGTAAAACCGACGCAAAACCCAAATAGCTTCTCTGTGAATTCACCTTCATTTTCAAATGACGGCCCATTGCAAATACCGCGAAAATACATCCCACGCAAACGGTCCAGCGCACATACCCATGATACCACTGAGGGAGCATCAAATCTCTAAAAGAGGACCACGTGGCTGCAGGATCAATGGCATCCCAAATTGGTCGGATCGTTGTTAAAAAGTAAACGCTTTCCATTCTACCATTGAAAGCCTGTGACCAAACAACCCATGCCACTGCAATCACGAGAGGAATGGAAAGCATCCCAATCCATTGTGGCTTCTGTTTCGCTTTAAAGAAGGCCAGGCCCAAGGGAATCAAACCAATCGCCATCGTAGGTCGAAACAACAACGCCAGCGTCAATGCCACCGTCGCTGCGATCACATCTTTTGATCGACCATCCCTGAAATACTGGTACGACCACCACCACCCCATGTACACAAGCCCCAAAGCCGCGCCATTGACAAGGTAATTCGCGCCGTAGAACGCCATCAACGGCGAGACCATAACCATGCTCACCGCCCATGCACTTGATCGCTTCCCTATCCACTCTCGACCCAGGAAATAAAGCGAAACCAGCCCCGCAAGCCACAGCAATAGATGCATCCAACGCATCGTCCACGGATGCAATCCTACCACCTTCCAAAGCTGCGCGTTCAACCAATACGTACCTGTAAATTCACCAACGGCCTCTCCACTGGCAGTCCCATGGATAAAATGCATCGCCGGTTCAAGCAGTCCACGCCCTTCTTCGAAATAGTTCAGTGCCAACGAGTAAGCATCGCATTGACGCCATTGATGCATCCCATATGGCAGCTTTAAACCTACTTCCGGCAAGAGGTAAACTCCCGTGAGAATGACAAGACACCATCCGATTAACCATCGTTCCCAAGAAAGAAAAGAGTGTTTTTTCATGATCTCACAGGACTCAAACGCATTTTAATTCAACCGGTCAACTCAAAGCGAAAGCCCAAAATAAGCGCAACAATTTCAATTGGCTTTGCATTCGTCAGCATTCCATCCGTTTCTTTGCGACCGCTTTCAATTCCCCCATGTCAAAAAATTTAGTCATCGTCGAGTCACCTGCCAAAGCAAAAACCATTGAAGGGTATTTGGGCAAAGACTTCACCGTAAAATCGAGTTACGGACACATCCGAGATCTTGCAAAAGGCAACGGAAGCATTGACATCGAAAAGGGTTTCGAACCGAACTATGTCGTCTCTGAAGACAAGGCACAGTTGGTCAAAGAATTGCAAAAAGCCGCTAAAAAAGCGGATGTGGTATGGCTCGCGACGGACGAGGACCGCGAGGGGGAGGCCATCTCTTGGCACTTGTACGAAACACTGAAACTAACGCAGGAAAACACCCGTCGAATCGTTTTCTCGGAAATCACGAAGTCTGCGATCTTGAAGTCCATTGAACATCCCCGAAAAGTCGATGTCGACTTGGTGAATGCGCAACAGGCTCGGCGAATATTAGACCGGCTTGTCGGTTTCGACCTCAGTCCTGTTTTGTGGAAAAAAATCAAGCCGGGACTCAGTGCCGGTCGGGTTCAATCGGTCGCTGTCCGCATCATTGTTGATCGCGAACGAGAAATCATGCGCTTCAACTCAGAACCCTCTTTTCGGGTCGTTGGCGAATTCCAGTCTGCTGGTTTGCCGGTAAAGGCTGTTTTGAATAAGCGCTACAAGACCGAGGCAGAAGCGCTTGCTTTTTTGGAAGAAAGTGCTCCAGCAACGCATACCGTTTCTTCCATTGAAACGAAGCCTGCGAGCCGCAAGCCTGCTGCTCCGTTTACCACTTCAACGTTGCAACAAGAGGCTTCCAGAAAACTGGGCTTTTCCGTTTTGAAGACAATGCGTGTGGCGCAAACACTTTACGAAGCCGGCCACATCACATACATGCGTACCGACAGCACCAACTTGAGTGATCTCGCCCTTGAACATGCAGAGAAAGTCATCGGAGACCTCTACGGCACGCAGTATCAAGAACGCAGACAATACACCGGGAAGAAAGCAAAAGGCGCACAAGAGGCGCACGAAGCAGTCCGACCGTCTGTTTTGGCGAGCAAGGAAGTGCAAGGAGAACGCGATGCGCAACGTTTATACGACTTGATTTGGAAGCGGACTGTTGCATCACAAATGGCGAATGCCAAGCTTCAGAACACCACGGCAATTATCAATGTATCCACCCGATCTGAAGTTTTCACAGCCAAAGGGCAGGTGATTGAATTCGATGGTTTCCTCAAATTGTATTTGGAGGGTACAGATGATGAAGGCGAAGAGCAGGATAAAGACCGGTTGCCTGCGATGGAAGTCGATCAAGTCATGGATCGCGATCGCATTGTTGCTACTGAACGATTCAGCAAGCACCCTCCGCGCTATACCGAGGCCAGCCTCGTGAAAAACCTCGAAGAACTCGGGATTGGACGACCATCAACCTATGCTCCTACAATCAGCACGGTCCAAAACCGTGGCTATGTTGAGAAAAGAGACCAAGACGGCACTCCAAGAAACTACCGTGTTCTCGAACTGGTAAAGACCACAGTGACCCCCCGAACCGACACCGAAAATACGGGTGTTGAACGATCTAAATTGTTTCCGACTGACATTGGAATGGTCGTGAACGACTTCTTGATCAAGCATTTCGAGGAGATCATGGATTTCAATTTCACGGCAGACGTGGAAGCGAAGTTTGACATCATTGCCCAGGGAGAGTTGGACTGGCGGCACATGTTGAAAAACTTCTACGATGGGTTCAAGCTCAATGTTATAGAAACGTCGGAGAACGCAGAACGGGCGTCAGGTGAGCGCATTTTAGGCGAGCACCCGGAAAAAGGAAAAACCATTTTGGTTCGGATTGGACGCTATGGTCCAATCGCGCAAATTGGAGCTTCCGATGATGAAGAAAAGGAATTTGCATCCTTACTTCCGCATCAAAAATTGGAAACAATCACCTTGGACGAGGCCCTGGACTTATTCAAGTTGCCTCGGAAACTCGGGGAGTTTGAAGACAAGGTTGTGGTGGCCGCTATCGGAAGATTCGGACCCTATGTGCGGTATGATGGCAAGTTTGTATCCTTGAAAAAGGACAGTGACGATGATCCCTACACAATTACACTTGAGCGGGCCATTGAGTTGGTCAAGGCCAAGATAGAGGCTGATGCCAAAGCGTTGATCAAGGTTTTTGAAGAAGACGAGACGGTGCGCATCTTAGAGGGACGTTATGGCCCGTATATCAAGAATGGAAAGAAGAACGTTACCATTCCAAAAACCGAGGATGCCCATGCGATCGACTGGGCGCGTGCACAAGAATTGATTGAAGAGCACGCAAAGAAACCACCTCGCTCAAAGGGACGGAAAAAGAGCTGATCGCCTCGATTAGCCGCGTCGCAATCCACCCCACCGTGTCAGCAACCTTTTGAATGCACCGCATCAAAAGGACTTGGAATCGATGAACTTCGCTGCATGACGGATGGCATTTATGACCTTTTTGAATCGGTTCACACACCTCACTATACAAATGCCGAGGGTTCGCAGCGGATCGCGGATCGCATCGATGTGCATCGATTTGACCACCGCCCGGAATTGGAAGGGGTCCGAGTGGCATTGTTTGGCATACTCGATGGACGACGATCGGGAGACAACGAAGGGTGTGCTGACGCTTCTCAAGCAATTCGAGAGTGCCTCTATCGCCTAACACCACATGGCAGTTGGCAAGCAACCGTAGATCTTGGCGACCTCCGACCAGGTTTAACTGAAGAGGATACAGCCGCTGCTGTGGAATCTGTCGCCTCTGAGCTGATTCAAATGGGAATCATCCC
This sequence comes from uncultured Flavobacteriales bacterium, assembly GCA_913041135.1. GTDB lineage: Bacteria > Bacteroidota > Bacteroidia > Flavobacteriales_D > Sanyastnellaceae > UA16. Next base: position 13,561 of record CAJWIF010000011.1, on the reverse strand, counting down.
GCTGGTAATCGGAGGAGGACAGGACCTGACCGTGTCATTGTACAAGGCACTTGAAATTCTGGGACAGCCTGCACAGGTCGTCACATTAGATGCTCGCCTCGATTTCGGTGCAGACCCCGAACAAGTCACATCCCTGAACTTCATGAACGATGTCATTCTTCATGAGCCCAACTTCCTGTTTAACTACACCAATCTGGGTCATCAAGGCTACCTCACCGATCCCGACACCCTCGAGTTGCTTGAAAAAATGCAATTCGAGGCATTACGGCTTGGTACCGTTCAAGGAAATATAGAAGAAATGGAACCCATCCTGCGTGATGCAGACTTGGTCTCCATTGATTGCGGGGTGATTCGCGCATCTGACCACCCGGCTCATGCACATGCCGGCCCAAACGGGCTCAGCGCTGCCTCAGCCTGTCAACTTGCTCGCTACGCAGGCATGAGCGACCGCCTCAAGGTGCTCGGGATTTTCGAGCACAACCGTTCGCTTGACAACCGAGACCACGGATCCCAACTCGTAGGTCAAATCCTTTGGCATGCTCTTGATGGAATTTTCGCTCAAAAAGCAGACTACCCCAAGTGCGCAATTGACGAGTACACACGCTATGTCGTTGACTTAGAAGAGGTTGATCAAGCTGTGATTTTCCACAAAAGCGGACGAAGTGATCGGTGGTGGATGGAGGTCCCCTATCCCTTGAAAAAAGGCAATCAAATGCAACGATCACACTTCGTCAGCTGCTCATATCGCGATTACGAATCTGCGTCAAAAGGTGAAATGCCCGATCGCTGGTGGAACACATTTCAGCGGTTAGGATGAGATTTTGGGACAGAAAACGCAACCCAAATCAAGGAGATTTAAAGACTGCGTCCTCCAAGTTTACGAATTTCTCTATATTAGCGTTCTTGAGCGCAGACCTATCTGCACTTAACCTGCTGAAATACAACTAGTTAATATGAATCGCTATCTCCTTTTGGTTTGTGCTCTTGCCGCTTACGGCACATCGATCCACGCACAACAAGACCCGCAATTCACTCAGTGGTTCATGGAACCTGCCTCGTTCAACCCTGCAGTTGCTGGAAATAGTGACCTCACTTGTGTCTCGGGTAATTACCGAAACCAATGGCAGGGACTAGATCGTGACCCGAATACATCCATGTTGACTGCCCATACTTTTGTCGACCAGTTGAAAGGAGGTGTCTTGCTCTCATTCTACAATGATGCGCTGGGACAAGAAACCAACAATATGGCCCGTCTTGGATATGCGTACCACTTGGAGCCTTTGTCCAATGGCGCCATCGTAAGTGTTGGTTTAGCAGCCTCTATGTTCAGCAAAACGCTGGGCAACGATTGGATCGCAATTGATGATTACACGTTGGATTCAGCGATACCGAATAACGAAACGAGTTCCAGCGCCATTGACGTGGACTTCGGAATCTTCATTCGCAAGCCAGGTTCTTTTTACGCGGGGATATCAGCGACTCATTTGCTCGAACAAGAGCTCGAAGGACTGAGCATCAATCCGCGGCGTCACCTTTACTTCATGGGTGGCTACGACTACCCGTTGGATGGAGACTATTTGGTTTTGCGAGCCAACGTCTTGGCAAAAACAGATTTTAGCGCAACCATTCAAGACATCAATGTGAATGTACTTTGGGACAACATGATTTGGGCCGGTGTTTCATACCGACCTGGAGATGCGGTCGCTCCTACCGTTGGCATAGAGTACGCCATGGAAGACAAGCAGAGAAACAGCTACTCCAAGCAAGTTTTTCGCTTGGGATATTCCTACGACGCCACGACTTCTGAACTTAGTAATTACTCCGATGGCTCTCACGAAGTTTTCCTAAGCTACTGTTTCAAATTCCAGACGATTCCTGCCATAAACCGATTAGCGAATCCTCGTTTTCTCTAGTGTGACATACGAAAGAGTAACTCTTTTCGGTTATTACACGTACACTTCATCTGGATACTAGCCTGCAAGCAAAATGAAAAATATCCTCATCATACTCATAGCCGCCTCCACTTTAGTGGGCTGTTATGCTGGCCCCCAAGGGGAACTCGTTGGTGTCATACCTCGAGAACAGTGGATTCAAGTCAACCCGTATGGGATGAATTATATCCATCTCGGGTCTTACACCATGGGACCAAGCGACCAAGACGTTCCTTTCGCGTTAAACACGCGATCAAAAACAGTTACGGTCCCTGCATTTTATGCCGACGTGCATGAAATATCAAACAACGAATACCGTCAGTTTGTCACGTATGTGAAGGACTCTCTTTTCCGTAACACGTTAGCTGAAGACGACCAAGAAGCCTACTTCAATGCCGAAGACAATCTGGGCCGTGAGCTGGATCGCTTCATTGATAAAGGATACATTCTCAATTGGGAGACAGAAATCAACTGGGAAGACGAGGATATTTTTGATTTACTCTACGATGAGTATTTCCTGCAAGGATCTGATCAATTCTACAACCGTGCAGAATTTGATACGCGGAAATTAAACTACCGCTACTGGTGGATCAATTTCGATGCCGCTGCGAGTAAAGAAACACAAGATGAAGAGTTTGGAGAGGTCAATAGCCTGAACCAGCTTCATTCCATTCGCGGTCATGGGGATCGATCACAATTCGTCATCGAGGAGACCATTAACATTTATCCTGACACGTTGGTGTGGGTGCGGGACTACTCCTATGGATTCAATGAACCTTTGGCTGATAAGTATTTCTGGCACCCAGCCTTTGATGAATATCCCGTTGTGGGAGTTACGTGGAGTCAAGCAAAGGCATTCAATGCCTGGAGAACGCAAATCATGAATGAATGGCGGGGTAAGAATGGCCAATCCGATGTATCGCGTTTTCGTCTTCCTACTGAAGCCGAATGGGAATATGCTGCACGAGGTGGGCTGGAGTTGAGTCCCTATCCTTGGGGCGGACCGTACATGAGGAATGCACAAGGATGTCCGCTAGCCAACTTCAAACCTATGCGAGGTGATTATGTGGAAGATGGTGGCGATTATACCGTGCCGATTGCAAGCTTCACTCCAAATGATTACGGACTCTATCAAATGGCGGGGAATGTATCAGAATGGACCAGCACGGCCTATGACGAGACAGTCTATGAATTTGCACATGACTTAAGTCCTGAATATTCATACCATGCCACCGTTGATGATCCTCCTGCGTTGCATCGCAAGGTCATTCGTGGCGGTTCGTGGAAAGACATTGGATACTATTGTCAGACCGGAACACGTTCTTTTGAATACAGAGACACCAGTAAGGCGTATGTCGGCTTTCGAAGTGTCATGAGTTACCTCGGTCGAGGTAAGAGCGGAGATCCCGAAGAATGGAATTAAAAAGTCGGTCAATCCATCAATGACTCAGCATTGATGACCGCAATGAATTAAGAATTGAAACCACTAAGAGCGTAATAGAGCATGAAACCAGGAAGCAAAGGCTGGAAGAATTTGATGGCGAAGATGTACGGCATTGGAGCATCTGTAGTTATTATAGGAGCATTATTTAAAATTCAACACTGGCCTGGTGCAGGTCCTATGTTGGTGTTAGGTTTGGGAACAGAAGCCATTATCTTCTTCTTCTCTGCATTCGAGAAGCCACATGAAGAGCCCGATTGGTCATTGGTTTATCCTGAATTAGCTACTCCTGCCGATGGTTCTAAGCCAAAGAAAGGGACCATTACGGGTCAACTTGACGATATGCTTGCTGAAGCCAATATTGAGCCTGCCTTACTCGATCGTCTAAGTGATGGCATGCGCCATCTAGGAGATCAAGCAGAAAAAATGGGTAAAGCCTCCGATGTATCTACCGCCGCTCAGGATTACGGAGATGCGCTGAGTTCAGCTTCCAAACGCGTTAATGAACTTGCAGATAATTATGGCGCTGTCAGTGAATCGCTCACCGGTCTGAAAGACGCACAAGTTTTAGGTGATTCCGTTGGAACAGCAATGAAGACCATGACCGAAAACTTGGCTTCTTTGAATGACATGTATGGCTCTCAATTGGAGCAGCTTGCTGTCAACAAAGAGCTCTACAGCAACATGGGCGAATTGGTTAAGAATTTGGGCGACTCCATCGAGGACACCAAATTGTATAAAGAAAACATCGCTGAGTTGTCCAAGAATTTGGCTTCTCTCAATACGGTCTATTCCAACATGTTGAATGCCATGGGCAAGCAGGGTTAATGCCTTGTTCAAACCATAGCTAAAAACAAACACATGGCTGGAGGAAAAGAAACACCAAGGCAGAAAATGATCGGGATGATGTACCTCGTACTCACCGCTCTACTCGCCTTGAACATATCCAAAGAAGTCTTAAACGGCTTCGTTAAAGTGGAAAACAGTCTACTTACCACCCAAGGAACCTTGAGTGCCAAAGTAAACGAGACCAATACTGAGCTGGAAGTCAAGTACGCCCAGAATCAAGAAAAAGTAAAGCCTTTTCGTGATCAAGCTACCCAAGTGAACAAGTCATCCAATGACTTGATTTCATACATTACAGAATTGAAGGCGCGTGCGATGGCTTCATCAACCGGCGATTATAAGGAACAAGAAGCTACCAATTTTGATGGCTTTTTAGGCAAGGATGAGAACGGACGCGATACTGTACTCAACCTTCAGTACATCGCTCAGAAAGATGAATACATGGCGCTGACCGAGTTCATGGTCGGAGGAGCACCCAATGCCCCAAAGGAAGGCGAGTGGACTGCTCTGCAACTCCGACAAAGCATGGAGTCCTATCGAGATGAACTCAAAGCCATGTCGTTCAAAGACAATCAAGGCGTAACCCGAACATTGCCTCCGAATCTTTTGGAACAACTTGATGAAACGTTCCAGTTTGGGACTGAAATGGAAGATGGCAAAGAAGTCCTTTGGGAAGCTGCTAATTTCTATGACGTACCTCTGGCGGCAGTGATGCCTTTGATGACCAAGATGACCTTGGACATTCAAGACATTCAGGAAGACATCTTATCGTGGTTGCTTGGTAGTGTGGACGCGAAGTCATACAAATTCACCAATCTGCTCCCCCTCGTAGTTCCGGAATCAAATTACATCTTACGAGGTGATAGTTTCCGAGCGAATGTGTTGCTCGCGGCATTTGACGGGACCAACCCTCCTGAATTTTACGTCGATGCACAGAAGTTCAACGGAAGAGATTCATCCATGCTCGACTTTGAAAGTATCGAATCACTTCCAATAGGAATCGATGGCTTAGGCAAGCTTCGTATTTCTACGAAAGGAATGCAACTCGGAGATGTCAATTACAAGGGACTTATTCGGTTCCAAGGACCGGACGGCAACATTGAGCCGTATCCCTTTTATACGCCTTCATTTACTGTTGCAGAGCCCGCCCTCGTGGTCTCTCCAACGAAAATGAATGTCTTCTATCGTGGACTGCCCAATCCGGTTGAAGTTTCTGTTCCCGGTGTAGCCGGTGACGCTCTTGAAGTCCGCATCAGCGGGGACAACAAAATCAAAAAGCAGACCGACGGCACGTATGTTGTCGATCCAGGAAAAGTTACAGAGGCGAAGATTACGGTAACCGCTACAATGCCTGATGGATCCAAGAAAACGTTACCCGCACGTGATTTCCGTGTCAAAAGAATTCCTGACCCCGTTCCTTCCTTTGCTGGCAAAACGCCTTCTGACCGTTTGATTAGTAAAAACACGCTCCTCGGTGCTCCAGGAGTCAGTGCTAAAATGGAAAACTTTGACTTCGATGTCAAGGTCACAGTCAAGAGTTTCAGCATCTCGGTCAGCCGTGACGGAACGTTGGTTGAGAAAAAGTCAAACAGCAATCGCTTGTCATCTGACATGAGCGAACTACTGAAGCGCGTAAGCCGCGGAAATGTTATTTACATTGAGGACATCGTCGTTTCTATGCCCGATGGCACTGAACGTCAACTAGCCCCAATGAAATTGAAAGTATCCTGATAAAATCAGAAATCATGCGAGTATACACTTCTTCACTTTTGATGATGGTCTCTTGCTTATTCGTCCTCACGAGTACAGCACAGGTATCCAATGTTCTTGACGGAGCCTACGTTAAAGAATCCAATATCACCAAACGAGTTGTGCCTTACCCGTACCTCCGTGAGGCCGATGTGATGTACACCAAAAGAATCTGGCAACAGGTGGATTTGCGCGAGAAAATGAACCACCCGTTCTACTATCCTGTCAAGCCCATCGCTGATCGCAAGAGTCTTTTCGATGTGATTCGTCAAGCTTTATTGGTTGAAGGCTCTTTGGTGGCATATAGCACCGGACCTGCTGGTGATGATGACGAATTCCGGTACCCCTTTTCACCCAACCAGGTCGATTCTGTACTTAACCCAACAGTGTTGATTCCAGAGTTTGATTTGGACACAGGAGAGAAGATCGGAGATCGACCAGAACAACGTCCAATTGAATCCCAAGCGATTACAAAGTACCTGGTGAAGGAAGACTGGATTTGGGATCGTCAACGAGGAGAACGGTATGTTCGGATTATCGGGATCGCGCCGCTTTGGCAGGAAACTGATGAAGAAGGCGAATTGAAAGCCCCTCAAACGCTATTCTGGTTATACTACCCAGAGTGCCGTTATGTATTCGCCAATGCAGAAGCTTACAACCCAATGAATGACTCTCAACGGCGTACATTCGAAGATTTATTTCAGAAGCGATTCTTCAACAGCTTCATCGTAAAAGAGTCCAACGTATACGACCGCAGGATTGCGAGCTATGCTCTCGGACTCGATGCCCTAGCTGAATCACAGCGCATCAAACACGACTTGTTCTTGCTTGAACATGATTTGTGGCATTATTAAGACAATCGCAACAGCATGAAAAGCCGATTCCTCGTGGAGTCGGCTTTTTTTTTATGCCAATTGATGAACGACCTTTGCACCACGCATGCTGAATATTTCCAATGTCTCTGTCCACTTTGGACAACGCACTCTTTTTGAATCCCTTGATCTTTTCGTTGGAAAACGAGAGCGGGTTGGTCTTGTTGGTCGCAACGGAGCCGGAAAATCTACACTTCTCCGCATTATTGCCGGTGAGACGAAGCCAACCACGGGCAACATCATCATGCCGAACGGCGCACAAATTGGATACCTCGCTCAGGAGATGGTGCACAATGAAAACGCCACGATCATTGAAGAGGCCAGCAGTGCTTTTGAAGAGGCCAAAGATTTAGAGAAGCAAGTCGAGGAGCTGTCCAAGCAACTCAGCGAACGGGAAGACTACGAATCCAAAGAGTATACGCAAATCATTGAAGATTTGACCAGCGCGAATGAACGCATCGACTTGATAGGTGGTTCAAGCTTAGAAGAGCAGGTACAAAGGATCCTGCAAGGTCTTGGCTTTTCCTCGTCCGACATGGATCGGAAAATGAGTGAGTTTTCCGGAGGATGGAAGATGCGTGTTGAACTCGCCAAACTCTTGTTGCGCAATCCGGATTTGCTGTTATTGGATGAACCGACCAACCATTTAGATCTCGAAAGTATCGAATGGTTGGAGAATTTCCTGATGCAATCGTCGAGTGGAATCATTTTGATTTCTCACGACAGAACGTTTCTGGACAACCTGACTACGCGCACAGTAGAAATTACACCGCTCAAGCTTTTCGATCACAAGGCATCCTTCACAGCTTATCAGGCATGGAGAGAAGACGACCGTACCCGACAAGAACAAGCGGTTAAAAACCAACAGAAATACATTGAAGAGACCGAGATTCTGATCAACAAGTTCAGAGCGAAGAAGAACAAAGCAGCCTTCGCTCAATCCTTGATTAAGAAGCTCGACAAACTCGAACGACTTGAAGTCGACTCGGCAGACAAGCAAGACATTCGCTTTCGCTTTCCAAAGGCCCCGCGCTCAGGAAAAGTGAGCATCGAATCGTCCAACCTCAGCAAATCATTCGGTGAGCTTCAGGTCTTTAAAAATCTCGACTTCATCTTAGCGAGACAAGAAAAAGTTGCCCTCGTTGGTAAAAATGGAGCTGGAAAAACAACGCTGACTCGGATTTTTATGGATCTCGAGACCTCTGAAGGCGAGATGAATATTGGTCACAACGTTGACATCGGTTACTATGCTCAAAACCAGGCCGAAGAATTGGATGGCAACCTGACCGTTTTTGAAACGCTCGACGAAGTTGCCGTTGGTGATATTCGGAGTCAACTAAGGAGCATCTTAGGCGCCTTCCTATTTTCAGGAGACGATGCTGAGAAAAAAGTGAAGGTCCTTTCGGGTGGTGAAAAAGCACGATTGGCTTTGTGTAAACTACTCTTACACCCCTACAATCTTCTCATTCTTGACGAGCCTACCAACCACTTGGACATTCGTGCTAAAGGCGTTCTGAAAGATGCTTTACGCGCTTATGATGGTACGTTGATTGTTGTGTCCCATGATCGGGATTTTCTTTCAGATTTAACGGAGCTCGTTTATGAAGTAACGCCTACGGGATTAAAGCAATACATCGGCGACATCAAGCAGTTCTTACACGCCAAACACGCGGCAAGCATCCGTGCTTACGAGGCGGGAAAAGCCCAGAACATTCACATTTCTAAGGACCCGAAGAAAAAGTCCGCCGACACGCAACAGCAAGCCAAGAGCAACACCGCAGACGATGGCCTCAGCTATGCTGAGAAAAAAACGCGGGGTAAGCTTGAGCGTAAGTTGCGCAATCAGCTCAAAAGACAAGAGGGGATTATCCAATCTAAAGAGGCGGAAACCACAGCTTTGGACGCCGAAATCGCCGGTGTAGATACAAACAATAGGCAGCGATTGACAGAACTTGCCTACCAGTACGAAACGGTTCAACGAGAGCTCAACGAAGCAATGGAAATATGGACCGAAACGGGCGTTCTACTCGAAGAGTTTAGTTGATTATATGATGGATTTTGTTGAAAACCACTGTGTATAAGTACAGTCAGAATCTGCATTAGACGCTTTCGTAGACGCAACCCTTAGCGGAATTTCGTCGTATGCAGCACATGAAGTCATTCGTCCTATCTTTTGTCATGTCCGCTATGGCAGTCGTCGCATGCGGTCAGTCCTCGCCACTATCCGCAGGATTCCATCTTGGTGGCGCCAATTATCTTGGTGAAATTGGAGGAAAGTTCGATCCACGCGCCTCTGTGATAGACGCCAACATCATTACGACATCACCCTCTGCAGGAGTGTTTCTGAGATACGCAGCCAATGATCGAGTTCGTGTATCAGGTGAAGTCAACTACGTGCACATTCGCCAGTCAGATAGCAATGCTGAGGACCCAGCGCGGCAAGCTCGAAACCTCAATTTCCGCAATCGCATGTTCGAATTTGGATTTCGCAGTGATTTCACGGTCTTCAGCATGTCGAATCAACAGGGCATGCGAAATTACACAAGACCCGGAAGGCTCTCTTTCAATGTCTTTGTCTTCACAGGATGTTATGGCGTGTTGCACAATCCACAAGCACAGGTCACACACGATCCAGACAACCAGTGGGGAGACCGTTGGTTCGACTTGCGCCCATTGCGCACGGAAGGCCAAGTGGAAGAATACGCAACCATCATTGCCGCAATTCCATTGGGAATCGGTATGGAGTTCGGAATGGGCAATGGCTGGACCATGGGAGTAGAAGCTTCCTGGAGAGGCACGTTCACCGATTACCTCGATGACATCTCAGGTATGTACGCAGATCCAACTGCATTAACGCCATTGGCAGAAGCTATCAGCAGCCAGTCAAGCGAGGCTGTGATTGCGTCTATCAATGATCCTGAAACAGGAAGTGTAGGCAACCACCGATACAGCGAAGGCGGCACCTATAGAGGAAACCCGGAGACCAACGATTCGTACGGCACGATCCAGTTCACGTTCGCGAAATCCATCGATACGCGCACGTCTTTTGAGCGCGCGTTGGATCACATCTCCCGACGCCGCTAATCAAGCGATTCGGATCAAGCTAGATAGGATCTCCAACGATCCAAAATCTGCTCAAAGTCTTCTGGCAATGGGGTTTCGAATGCCATTCGATCTGCGCTTTCAGGGTGTGTAAACACCAATGAACGCGCATGCAGTGCTTGCCTTGGAAGAATCTCGAAGCAATTGTGCAAGAAAGAGCGGTATTTCCCTCCTAGAACCCCTTTAACGGGTCTATTTCCTCCGTACTGTACATCGCCAAACAACGGATGCCCAATGTGCTGCATGTGCACGCGGATTTGATGCGTGCGCCCCGTTTCCAGTTTGCATTCAACCAATGTTACGGGACCAAGACGTTCGAGAACCGAATAATGAGTCACGGCATGCTTGCCTTCATGACCATCTGGGAATACGGTTTGGACTCTGCGGTCTCGGTGATTTCGGCCGATGTGTCCTTCAATGGTTCCATCCTCATCCAAGTCACCCCACACCAATGCCAAATAACGCCGTTCAACCGTACGTTCAAAAAATTGGAGACTGAGATGGGCCATGGCCTGCTCCGTTTTCCCTAAGACCATTACACCCGTCGTGTCCTTGTCCAATCGATGAATTAAACCCGGACGCGGAATGCTCTCCACATCATCCTCTCGCTTTAAAGGAGTCGATGTATCAGGAGGCAATTCAACGTGCTGCTGCATCAAATGCCAAGCCACTCCATGCACCAAGGTGCCCGTGTAATTTCCATTGCCTGGGTGAACTACCATCCCGGCCGGTTTGACCAAGACAAGCACTTCGGGATCCTCATGGAGAATCTCCAAGTCCATTTGTTCCGGTATCAGCTTAAAGATCCGAACTGGTTTGGGAAACTCTACGGTGACTACATCCTCACTCTTTACCTTAAAGTTGGGCTTAACCGATTCGCCGTTTACACGGACATATCCTGATTTCGCTGCTGTTTGCAACTTCGATCGTGACATTTGCCCGATCAAATTCGTTACAAATTTATCGACACGAAGAGGTTGCTGACCTGCGTCCGCAACCAATCGGTGGTGTTCAAAAAGCTCTTCAGTCTCAGTCTCTTCTGCCCCTAAATCAGGCGGTAAATCTTCTACCATATTATTGAATCAGAACACGTGCTGAGAACCCCTCGCTATGTTGCAGGATATAGATTCCTGGAGCCCTATTAATCGTTGAAATGGAGTGCAGTCCTGGGGTGACCCAATTTCCTGCATCTACCCGTTGACCGTGCACATTCCACAACTCCCAATTTCCAGGGAGCTGAACCACCGCATTGAGTGTGCCTGCTATTGACGGATTGGGATAGACGATCAGACCACGATCCGTATCAATCGGCTCCTCAATCGCTGACCAAACCTCGTCTTTCCCTGCGCGCAAAACGGGGCGGATCATGACCGTTCCTGGAATTTCAGATGAGACCCAAGAACCGCCGAGGCCCAATTGATAATGCACCTCTCCGAGATTGGCGTTGGTGTTTTTGTCCAACCCAAAGTTGAGCAAGGCATCGTTGGCTTGAACCAATCCCACATGAATAATCCCCTCGACCGGAATCGGATCATCATAAGCGTAAAAAGCAAACAAATCGTACCCGTCCGTAAAATATTGAGGTGTATGAAACTGGTAATTCTCGCCAAGTTGTTGAGCCGGCTTGCCGACGCTATCACTCCAAGCACGCAGCAAAAACGTTTCCAAATCTGAATTGGTGTAGTACGGTGTAAAGTGGATGGCCAACCCCAACAAGGTGTCCGGCTCCGCTATAGGAAAACGAACCGCCAACTTTCCACCTGTCGCCGTCAAGGAGTACGCTTTTTCAGCAGAGCCATCGTCGTACGCATAATCGTTCGAGAAGACTTGCTGAAAGGCAATGCTATCGTTGTCCACGACACCTACTTTTTCCGTGTGGAGCAGCCCAATACTGCTTTCCCAGAAGCTCACATCAAATATGGCGCAGGTGTCATTGACGGTGTCGTCGAAGACAAAGTCATCGCCTTGTGGGTTGCTTCCAATGTACATCCCCGTGGTAAAGACACTTTCAGGGAGCACGTTTGTGTTCTGAAAGAAATTAGGGAATTCCATCGTATTGTCCTCAGACCGCACTGAAAAGCCAGTAAACACATTGTCCGCTTGTGTCGTACTCAAATTTCGTTGCAATAGCGTCAAACTGTCGCGCATAAAGAACACTGGATTTTCTTGGAAATGACTCCATGGCATCCGCGTGAAATCTCGAAGCAACGTGTTCTCAGGTCGCGTAATCGCTACTTCACTGACCACTTCAAAGGTTTCTGGGTCTATCTGATCATTCAGAAGCACATAGTCGATGTGCCACAAATCAACATTGCCTCCCATCGCACCGTAATTCCGAAAACGAAATTGAAATCCATTCGTTAAATGCATGGGCTGATCGACAGCAACAAAAACGCGTTCGAACGACACAGATGACACACTATCCGTTGACCATACCTCATTCCAAAAAACCTCTCCTGAAACATCATCTACCGACTTGAACTCTAAAATCAACTTGTCTTCAAACGGCTCTGGAGCATTACCAAGTCCTCCTCCTTCAACATAAAACATCAAGTGCACATCGGATTCCGGAAAGTAGCCATTGAGTGCAAGTGGCAACGAAGTCAAGGTATCACACCACCCGGGGGTATTCACGTCAACAAAACTGTACGGATATCCCGATGCATCCAAACCGTCCATCGTGGCCACACCGATGGTGGGAGCCCCCACCGCAAACGTCTGAGTGATGCGAGCTGAAGTGTCCGCCCAACGGTGGTACAATTCGTATCCTACTCCTTCGCCATTTGGCAACGAAGGCGTGGAGAAATCATCAAAAAATGGCAGGGACATGCTCCCTCCTCGTGGCAGCAAAGAGGAGTTACCCGTTTGATGCGAAGTACGCTTCCCCTTGGGCATAGCAACAAATTGCAAATCTCTCTCTTGCTCTACTGACACGCCCCGTTCTTCTACCTCCATCTGCTGCACAGGGAATGTCGACTGCGCTGTGGCTGGGCGGCATGATCCAACTGCCCAGCATACTGCCATCACCAAGACGGCGTGGGATTGAATCGATGTAATGTTAACCCTCTGCATGCGAATGAAATTCAATTGTTAAGAGGGCCCCTTTTGGAGGGATCTCCCGGTAGACCAAGGTACAAATCTAACTCAGTGCCAGCCGGCACTTTTTTGACATTGCTCGCTCTCAAATGCTGATTGAGTACGCGGGAATTCAAGGAGTCCGAAGCATCCTCACATGACGTGGAATATTCGACCAAACCAAGGCTCAATTGAGCACGTGTCAGCCGGTGCCGCGCCGAGTCGAGCGGCTGGCCAACCAGATTGGGAATTGAGACCAATTCATCTGTTGTTGTGCCTGAAATAAGCCTAACACGGCTGCCTCGAGGGATTCGACTATCTACCGACAACATGTTTCCCCTTCGGTTTTCAACCCGAATAACCCTTCCCACCAAAGACACATTGGGCTCCATGCGTTCTTCCACTTGAAACCCTTTATTTTCTAAGATGATGCGAGCAATGGACAAGTTTTGGCCCTCCGAAACACCTACCCGTTCATTCGGAGGGGTACTTCGATATGTGCTTACATATATTTTTCTTCCGGATTTTATTCCCGATCCCGTGGG
>CAJWIF010000010.1 GCA_913041135.1 uncultured Flavobacteriales bacterium | reverse complement strand
CTCGTAGTTGTTGACACGGGCCTTGTTCTTGACACGTCGGCCTTTTGGCGATTGGCGCACCCACTCCAATTCCCGTTCCAATTCCTTTCGGCGCTTCGACTCGTGCTTTTCTTCTTGCGCCAAACGCTTGGTTTTCTGCTCCAGCCAAGACTGGTAGTTTCCTTCGTAGGGAATGCCTTCTCCTCGATCCAATTCCAAAATCCACTTGGCCACATTGTCCAAGAAATACCGATCGTGCGTTACGGACAATACGGTACCTGTGTACTGCTCCAAATGCTGCTCTAACCAATCAATGGACTCTGCATCCAAGTGGTTGGTCGGCTCGTCCAATAGAAGCACGTCTGGCTGTTGCAAAAGAAGACGACACAACGCGACGCGACGACGCTCACCACCTGAGAGGGATCCGATCTTGGCATCGTCAGGAGGACAGCGCAAAGCGTCCATGGCGATGTTCAATTTAGTATCCAGCTCCCAAGCATTCAATGCATCGATTTGATCTTGAACTTCAGCTTGACGGTTAATCAATGCGTCCATTTTTTCAGGATCATTCAAGATCTCCTCATCCATGAACCGGGCATTGATCTCCTCATATTCTTTGAGAACATCCACAATTTCTTGGGTGCCTTCTTCGACGATTTCACGAACGGTTTTTTCCTCGTCTAAATCCGGTTCTTGAGATAAGTACCCCAACGTGATACCCGGAGACCAAGTCACATCGCCCGTGAAGGCATCATCCAAACCGGCAATGATCCGCATGACCGTGGATTTTCCCGAACCGTTGGCGCCGAGAATACCAATCTTCGCACCATGATAAAAGCCCAAAGTCACGTCACGCAAGATGTGCTTCCCTGTCGGGGTCACCTTGTTGACTTTGTGCATGCTGAAAATTACTTTTTTGTCGTCTGACATGGGAGCGAGGATTCTAGAGATAAAGACTGCAGTGAAAGGCCGGATTCATCTTTAAACCCGTCTTACAGAACGCGAAGATACTGCGTCACGCCCGTTCGGCAGATTCCAATTCAATCAAGGTGATTTCTGGCGGCATACCCACGCGTCCGTGAAAACCCAAAACGCCAAATCCTCGATTCACATATAGCTGTTGCCCGGCTGCTTCATACAAGCCCGCCCAGTGTTCATATCGCCACTTACTCGGAGACCATTGGATACCCAACCACGGGATTTCAATGCCGAATTGCATTCCGTGCGTGTGTCCGCTCAATGTCAATTCAACAGGTGCTTTGCCATCCCTAACTTCTTCAGCCCAGTGGGTGGGGTCATGACTCATCAGGATGGTGGGGAGCTCCTCACAGTTGCTCCCGGCCATAGTTTTTTTCAAATCTCCACTCGTTCGAAATCCCTTCCCCCAATTCTCTACGCCCAACAAAACCATTTGCTGGCCCTCACGCTCCAGATGAACGTGCTCATTAAGCAACAGGTTGAACCCCATCTCATCATGAATTTCATACAAACGCTGGCGACTTGCTTCTCGCTCTTCGTCCGTAAACGGCCCATAGTCAGCGTAATCATGGTTTCCCATAATCGAGAATTTGCCCATGGGAGCCGCAAGTTCGGCAAAGGGTCCAATCCACTTTTCCGCTTCAGAGGCATCCGTATTGACCAGATCCCCCGTGAACAAAATCAAGTCTGGCTTTAGCGATGCAATGCTCTCCAACGCCTCCAAAACGGGTGCCGGCGTTTCCGCAAAACTGCCCAAATGCGCATCTGAAATTTGAACCACACGCAAACCTTGAAAAGCCTTGTGCAATCCAGGAATGGCCACTTTCAATCGTTCTGTACGGTAGGCATATTTCCCCCAAACAACTCCATACAGAAACGATGAAAATGTGACTCCCGCAGCCCCCAAACCCAAAGTCGCAATGAAAGAAGACCTTGGAATGGGACGATCGCTCGTTCCGGTTTGAACCACGCCCCATTGCACCAAATAACGTAGGTCATCAACAAGCTGAAAAAAGGCCATGACCAGCTTGGGAAGGAAGACAACAAAAAACAGAACCGATAGAAATGACAACAAACGCGGGTGGGTCGCTCTCCATGTGGGCCACATAAAGGCGTTGATCATAAAAGCAATCCAGATCAACCCGATCGCCACCAGCCAGAAACGACTCCAAGCCTCCCAATTGTGATTCAACTCAAACTTTCGTTTCAATAATCGAAAAGCCATCCATTCTACGGCGCCCAAAATGGAGGATAGAAAGAATAGCGTAATGAGGACTTTGGACAACGGGGGCATAGCTATAATTTTAACACAAAATTAAGACACCCAGCAAACCTCAAAGCATAATGGGGCGCCAATCATTCAGAAAAAGAAATCAAAAACACGCTTCCCAATCTGAGGCCTGTCCTAAAGGATCAAGCGAAAGCCACCCCGAAGAAGCAATGGCGTGAACAGAGCTCAAAGCCGTTTTGCCTTCGAGAAAACGAAAATCGTGACTTGCCAAGATGAGGCCAACTCCTGATTCGCTCAACTGAAGCAATGTTTTCCACATCGCAGTGCGCGAAGGAGCATCTAAAAATGCCGTGGGTTCGTCAAGCGAAATCCACGGTGTATTTTGAAGCAGAGCGCGGGCAAGCATCACCCGTTGGGCTTGGCCATCACTGAGTGACGAGAGCCGACGATCGAGCCATTCTTGTGCACCCACTTGCTGAAGTGTTCTATCCCGAAATTCAAGCGATGGCTGCATCAAC
This sequence comes from uncultured Flavobacteriales bacterium, assembly GCA_913041135.1. GTDB lineage: Bacteria > Bacteroidota > Bacteroidia > Flavobacteriales_D > Sanyastnellaceae > UA16. The sequence continues at coordinate 33,295 of CAJWIF010000010.1, read as the reverse complement.
TCCAACACTTCCTCCACACGCAATCCCGATGTCCGAGGAGGTGTACTCGCCATAAAAGCCATGCCTTCCCCCCGTTCATTCGACGCTATCTGAGACAGATCATCCTCTCCCCAGAGAATGCTGCCAGATACCGGAGGCTGCAAGCCGGCCAATGTTCGGATCAGGGTACTTTTACCTGAGCCGTTACGCCCCGCCACAAGATGAATTCCCGCACCTTCAAATCGTCCTGAAAACGGACTGTTTAAAGGAGGCACATTGCGGTAACCAATGACCAGTTCCTCCATTTCAATGGAAAAAGGCGTTGCATTCAAACTCATGCGTTCCATGTTTTTCTGAGCAAAACCCATACTACCATGGGACCACCCAATAGCGACAGTACCGCGTTAAGAGGCCAGCCCCCACCGTCAGTACCGGGAGCGCGAACACCCCAATCGGCCAGAAGTGCGATAAACGCCCCCATCAAAATGGTCAAAGGAATCAGGCGTCGGTGGCTACGTTCGTCGCTGACCAAACGAACCAAATGGGGCGTGGCCAATCCTAAAAAAGCCACCGGCCCACAAACAGCCGTGATGATTCCGGCTAAAACGCCTGTGATTCCAATGACGGAATACTTGAGTTTCTTTGCATCAACCCCCATGCTCTGCGCCGTAATCGACCCCAATGTCCAAGCATCCAAGTCTCTTGATCTCATGAAAATCATTCTTCCAGCAATCGCCACCATCAGCAGCATCAGTCCTGATATACGCAATGGGGCCTGACCAAATGTTCCCATTCCCCAAAATACAAACTGTTGCAAAGCATCTTGAGCGGCCTCCGCCTGCAACACGGTCACCACGGCACCAACTACATAGCTCAACATCAAGCCGAATATGAGCAGTGTAGCAGACCCATGAAATCTGCGCGAAACCGATAATATCAGCAACAACGTGAGCATGCCTCCTCCTACAGCAGCAGATGTCACACCCCACCAGCCCCAGGTCAATCCGGTCAATATGATCACAGCAACTCCCAAGCTTGATCCAGCGCTAATGCCAAGAACAGAAGGCCCCGCTAAAGGATTGTGAAACCACGTTTGCAGCAGCAATCCCGACAACGCCAAACCACTTCCAGCAGCCATTGCTGTCAACACTCTGGGCAAGCGTACATGAAAAAAAACCAAAGAATCAGTCGTGGACGGGTTGCTCCAAGAACTCAAGGCATTCAGCCATTGAATCGAAATGGGGCCCCATGCGAGGTGCAACGCACCTTGAATCAAAATGCCCACCCCAATTGCCATGCAAAGTTGCTTCGCCGTCATTCTGGAATCCATTCAAAGCAAGGTTGAAAATCGTGCGACCAGGTGTAGTCTTCATCAAACAAAGCCACTAAGTTTTCGAGCATGGCATCAGGTCGGGCCACCCACATTCCAAAATAATCACAGTTGGCGGTATTGGCCACAAACACCTGTTGGGTAGGAGGTAGAAGCATGGCATGGCGCTCATCAGCCTCTAAAAAAGCCGAACGGCTGAGTTGACCGGGGTGATGCGTTACCATCCCCCACGCATCAGCAGTTTGACTCAGAACCACCATTTTCTCCAAGGCAACCTCGACATTCTCCCGGCCAGAATCAGAATCCAAAATATAGGTCAACCCTGCATCCTCTAACAACGTCGCGATGAAACTCGTGCTTCCAGGAGCATGCCAAGTGCCTTGTTGCACACTTCCTGTAAAGACTCTCGGTTTTCCTGCCTTCTGAGCCACTGCATTGCGCAAGCGCTCATACGTCCCCGCAATTTCCAAAAATTTCAAATCCGATTGTTTCGCCGCAGAATCCCCCATCATCCACCCCATAGCCCGCATCCACTCAGCCCTTCCTAACGGTTGTGATTCCAAGTACTCCATGATCGGAACGACTGGTACGCGCTGCCTTAAGTTGACTCCTTGCAGTGGATCCCCAAAGGGATAGATTGTCAAAACAGCCGGGGCCAAGGACACCAATTTTTCCCTGTCGACTTCCGGTTCTCCTCCGATATCATGTGCATCTCCTCGGGCCAATTTATCGAGCGCAGGCTGCCAACGGATAAAATCAACATAAGCTCCACCAGACCAATGAATACAGGCCGAATCCCACGAAGAAATCAAGGCAACATGTGTGGTACTCAAGGTGGCTACCCCCCGTTCAATAGGTCCAATGACGACTGCGGTCATACCCCGCCTTGCATCGGACATCCACGATATAGAGTCTCGATAGACCGTCGCTACAATCACGGAATCACCTGGGGAAACAATTTCCAAACACGTTCGTTTGACATCCCCATCTTCCCAGCTTCTCCAATAAAACCCATCAGCATAGGAAGCCTTCACCACTTCAAACGCACCCGTCATATCCGATTTTGCTGGACGCACACATCCTGACAATAGGAACATAGCGCTGATACAGACTAAGATTCCAGCTGCTGAAATGATTCGGAGCTTTGGTTTCATTCAACAAAGGTACCTCTCAACGTACCTTTGATACATGGCAAAATCGGACAACCTCCAATCCGTTGAGCACAATCAGAATGAAGACGCAATGCGTCTCTTGTGGGCTCAGATTTCAAAGAAAGCAGATACGGCCGCCCAAGGCGGTGGAATCAAACGCATTGAAAAAGAGCACGCCAAAGGAAAGTTGACCGCGAGGGAACGTCTGAGCGGGCTTTTTGATCCAAACACCACGCCCTTGGAAATTGGGGCCCTGGCTGGAGAAGGCATGTATGAGGAGCATGGAGGGTGCCCTGCAGGAGGCGTGATCGTGCAAATTGGGCGGATACACAAAAGGCTCGTAATCGCCGTAGCCAATGATGCGACTGTCAAAGCCGGCGCCTGGTTTCCTATTACCGGAAAGAAGAATCTGAGAGCGCAAGAAATTGCCATGGAAAACCGGATTCCCATCATTTACTTAGTGGATAGTGCCGGCGTTTTCTTGCCGATGCAAAATGAGATCTTCCCAGACAAAGAACATTTCGGAAGGATGTTTCGGAACAACGCTCGCTTGAGTGCCATGGGGATTCCTCAAATTGCAGCGGTCATGGGGTCGTGTGTTGCAGGTGGGGCTTATCTGCCAATTATGAGCGATGAGTCGCTAATTGTCAAAGGAACAGGATCCATATTTTTAGCAGGAAGTTATTTGGTAAAAGCCGCCATCGGTGAGGACGTGGACAATGAGACGCTGGGTGGCTCCGAAACACACAGCTCCATCAGCGGTGTTACAGATTACCAATGTGAAAACGATGAAGAGGCCTTGGAGACGATTCGACAACTTGTTTCTCATTTGAAAACACCTAGCGTAACTGCTGGATTCAGTCGCGAGAGAAGTGAAGAGCCCGCAGGACGAAATCTTTGTTCCATTCTTCCGTCGGAGAGATCACAGCCTTATGAAGGGCGGGATCTCATCGATGGCTTGGTGGATGCCGGCAGCTTTACAGAATACAAGAAAGAGTACGGAAGAACCCTGATCACCGGATACGCTCGAATCAATGGGTGGAGCGTCGGCATTGTAGCCAACCAACGCAATTTGGTCAAATCCAAAAAGGATGGCATGCAGTTTGGCGGCGTCATCTATTCTGACAGTGCCGACAAGGCGGCTCGTTTCATCATGAATTGCAATCAAAAAGGGGTGCCATTGGTTTTTCTCCAGGACGTCTCTGGTTTCATGGTCGGATCGCGCAGCGAGCATGGAGGCATCATCAAAGACGGAGCGAAAATGGTTAACGCCGTCGCCAATTCCATCGTTCCGAAGTTTACCGTGGTGGTTGGAAACAGCTATGGTGCTGGAAACTACGCGATGTGTGGAAAAGCCTATGACCCGAGACTTATTGTCGCTTGGCCCACGGCTCAGATTGCTGTTATGGGTGGAGCACAGGCTGCCAAAGTGCTGCAACAAATCGAAGTAGCGCGACTGAAAAAAACGGGGAAAACCCCGGATGAAACTGCGCAACAAGAGCTATACGATCGGATCGCTAAAGGATATACAGAACAGACATCACCAGTATATGCGGCTTCTCGACTCTGGGTCGATGCGGTCATTGACCCCAATACGACCCGTGAGTGGATCGCTCAAGGCATTGAAGCGGCCAACCATGCCCCTTTAGACACGCCATTCACCGTCGGTGTGATGCAAACGTGAACTACTGCTCTCGCTCTAAAGACAACAGCGTCGAAAGCATGGCTTCGTAAAGCCCTTTCGCATCGGGATTTTTGCCGTCTTCAAGGGCTCCTCGAATCAGCAGGATGGAGTCCATCAATTGGTTCTCATCGTGCACATTTTCCAATTCTTCAATCCATGTGAGCGCTTCAACAACTGTGCGAAAGTCACCATCTACAGCGCAGTTTGCAACCCTTCGTAAGGACTCCTCGGGAACAAACCCAGAACTCCACATGAATCCGAGTATGTCTGCATAAATTGTTTGAAATTCAGGGTCTTCCAGCGCATCGGCAAAGACATCGGATGCCGCCGAGATTTTCAATGCACTTAACATCGATGCCACTTCGCTACGAACAGCATCTGCTGGATGATCCCGAAATACTTCCATCAAAGGACGCACCCATTGGATATCCCCTGATTCTTTTGCTTCCTCAAGCGCTGCGAGAACTTCGGACTCCTTTGCTGAGAAAAGTGCTGAAATGCCATTCATGCCGCAAATTTAAGGTAGAGAATAACGCTTACTGCATGCTGCGCGTCGCTTCTGGAAGTTGTTTCCAATGTTCCATGAATTCCGTTAAAATCAATGCCGTCGCACCCCAGACTTCATTTCCTTGAATGGGATAAGCCGGCATGAGATGAAACAGCCCTGGAGACACCTCCATTTTAACGGGACGCATGGCCAGGTCAGTCAATAAGCTATCCACTTTAAACTCAATAATTGAGTCGACTTCTATGGGGTCGATGTTCCACTGTGGACGTTGTGATAGAATGGCTAGATAAGGAGATACGGCAAAACGACTGGGAGGAATGAAGCGTTCGGATAGTGGGCCAAATATGATTTCTGAAGGGATGGCTATTCCCACCTCCTCTTCGAATTCTCTTCTGGCCGTCTCCATCAAGTTTGCGTCCACCGCCTCTCGTTCTCCACCAGGAATGGAAACTTGACCGCTGTGCACTCCGGGGTATTTCGTCCGCTGCATCAGTAAAGCATGCCACGACCCCTGCCTGGGGTAAATAGTCAAAAGCACCGCAGCAAGTCGTATTTCGACCCCCTTTTGCTCAGCCATGGCACGAGATGGCCTCGTAAATGGCATGGCATGCTCGGCATTGGATGCCGCCAACAGGCCATTCACCTCAATACTTTCAAGCAATGCGATCCGCAAATCATGCCCTAACTCCTTCATGCAACAAAGGTCACACAATTCCCTTGTTAGCGGTACCTTCGATTTTGAATTTGTACCGCGTGACTGAATCCAACCAACCTCGCATCGCTCTCTTGACCGATGACCTCTCCTTCCCCCCGCTTCACGAATCGTGGGAAGGACTTCTGGCTGTCGGAGGAGATTTGTCCGAAGCACGTCTGATTGCAGCGTATGAAGCGGGCGTATTCCCTTGGTACGGCGAAGAAGATCCGATTCTTTGGTGGGCCCCAGAGAAACGGTCCATTCTTCATTTGGATGAACTGAATGTTTCAAAAAGCATGCGAAACATTCTCAATCGCGGGCTTTTTGAAATCCGCATGGATACGTGTTTCGAACAGGTCGTGCGCGCGTGTGGAGACATCCGCAGAGAAGGGGAAGGCACCTGGATTTCAGAGGAAATTACAGAAGCCTATGTTGCGCTTCATCGACTCGGCCTCGCTCATTCTGTCGAAACATGGCACAACGGCGAGCTTGTCGGCGGGCTTTATGGCATTTCGATTGGGCGCATGTTTTTCGGAGAAAGTATGTTTTCTCTCATGAACAACGCCTCGAAGGTCGCATTTATTCATTTAGTACAGTGGGCGAAAAAGCGTGGTTTTGGCCCCATCGATTGTCAAGTTCAGAACCCACATTTGGCGACACTCGGAGCTCGGGAAATTGAGCGGACACATTACATGGAAATTTTGGATATTTACTTGAAGAAGCATGCAACCATCAAGGGCACCTGGAGTCCTGAAATCGATCCCATCGGGTAGGCGTCGGCCCTTCTTATCGGAGATCGATCGAATCCAAGTGGCAATGACTACGCAAACTAAAAGTCAGCTACACCGCTGGTTTAAAGATGGTTGCAATCCCATTAAAGTCCTCAGGAATTCGCAATTCACAAGTTTCCAACAAAGGCCGTGCACTCGTTAACAATTCGTTCATATTTCATGTAACAATTGTAGCCCAGAAGTCGAAACCGTCGGGTACTTTGCACACACGACAATCAACTATCACCCTACAAGCCTTTCAGATGGATAAATACGATTTTATGGTTTTGGACATTGTCCATACATACAAGCAAGAGCAGCAAGCCCACATCCGATTGGCCGTGCTCGAACGCAATTTTTGGAAGCGCATTGAAGCCGACACCGACCTCAGCGTTGGCCAAGCTCGAATCGGTGAGCGTATTACCAATTTGTACCTCGATGGAATGGTTCAAAACAAGAACGGCTACGCCTTGACGAAGAAAGGACGCGAGCAACTTGCTTTTGCACCATGGAAAAAGGAGGAAGTTGCCTAACCAAAACATAAGGCATCAAAAAAGCCGGCCCATATAGGCCGGCTTTTTTATGCGAAATAGTATAGCAAACCAGTTGCTACAACACGCTTTAATTATTCTTCAATAATTTCCAACAAAGGATACTTCTCTTTCCAAAACGCCAATTTATCGTGGTCACGCACAGTGATCACCGTTCGTCGGTCAAGACGAACTTTAATATTGGGTTGCAATTCTTTCTCTCGCTTTTTTCGAGCCATAACAATCTATATTCTCCGTGAATCGAGGATTCGACTCAGTTGCTTCGGCTAAAGAACACCAAAACAGTTTAATTTGTTGACTAAGTGCAAAAAGAATTTCCTTTTCTTAAGGAAATTTGTGCACATCGGCTCAAAATTCAGTCCCGTGCGACGCGCATGGCGTAATACTGGATGTAGAAGTAGCATAAAACGGGTAAAATCAGAGCGAGCGAAAAGCCAAATTCATCAGCCAACCCACCCACCGCTGGAGGAATGATGGCGCCCCCGACGATTGCTGTGCACAGAACCCCACTTCCAAGCGGCTTCAAATCTCCCAATTCACTAATTCCCAACGTGAAAATGGTCGGAAACATAATGCTGTTGAATAACCCTACACTTAGAAGTGCGAGCAAGGCTGTTACCCCCGTGCTAGAGACGCTCAGAATGGTCATCGCTGCTGCACACAGAGCGAAAAATCCAAGTAGCCTTTGTGGCGCCATTCGGTTCATGACCGCTGAACCTATGAATCGACCAATCATGGCTCCTCCCCAATAGAAGGTCAACAAAGCTCCAATGAGCCCCTTGGTGTCCATTCCTGCCAAAGACTTCCCTCCAATACTCGCGGCAAGTGATGCCATGGATGACAACACGGCACTGTCACGGATGATTTGATCCACTCCCAGCTCCAAACCATAATTGACCATGTACGAACCGATAGCGACCTCAGCTCCCACATAAACGAAGATGCCAATCGCTCCATATACCAAGCGCTTGTTTTGCAAAACCTTTCCATATCCCCCTCGAGAAGAACCCCCGAGAATACGAGGCAGTTTACTCATTCCCATCAGCAATGCCAGCACACCAAAAGCGACTGCTAAAGCCACGAATGGACCTTGCACAGCAGAAGCCTCAGCAGCACGGTAAGCGTCCAAGGCTGACTCCGTTAGCGCACTCTGTTCGTCTGAATTCAAGATCTTGTCACTCAACAAGAAACTCGCGGCTACAATAGGAGCAATGGTGGTACCCAACGAATTGAATGCCTGTGCTAAATTCAACCGACTTGACGCCTTTTCAGGGGAGCCCAATACTGAGATGTACGGGTTGGCAGCAACTTGCAATATGGTAATCCCTCCGGCTACTACGAACAGCGCCAACAGGAACAAAGGATACATTCTCGTAGCAGCGGCGGGGGAAAAAAGCAAACAGCCCAGAGAAGCAAGCCCCAAACCGGTTAAAATTCCGCGTTTGTAGCCAATGCGTTCGATGAGGTTTCCTCCTGGAATGCTGATAAGGCCATAGGCTGCAAACCATGCAAATTGAACCATTCCTGCTTGCAGAAATGTCAGTTCAAAAACATCTTTTAATCTGGGAATCAATGCATCCACCATGACAGTGATGAATCCCCACATAAAAAACAAACTGGTTACAATAATAAACGGAGCCCTTAAGGAAATACCTCCCGATTCTTTGGTCTGTGCATTCATGTGTGCAAAATACACTTAAGAACGCTTCAATCGCTAAGCAAGCGCTGTCAAATTCCTCTCAATCGACTTTGGTTTCCGCTCCAAAACTGCAAAAAAGGTCTTCAGCTCAGCGCATCAATTGCAATGTCCCAGAAAATTCTTCAGCATCGGTATTGAATCCCTTCAGTCGAATGACCCAATTGTAAATACCATTTTCCGAAAAATGGGTACCTCCCTGCATGTCTCCCAACCACACCTCATCCAATGATTCACTATGGAAAACCATTTCCCCCCATCGGTTCATGATCCATATCTCGTAGTTCATGATTTGACTACCTATGACCTGAAAGGCATCATTGATTCCATCGTTGTTGGGAGTGAAAGCCGTCGGGACATAGAGCAGCACTGGACCGCGAACAACCGTAAATGATTCGTTCACACATCCTGCAAAACTCATAATTTCCAATGAGACGGTATAGTCGCTTAATCCATCAAACGTATGTTCTGCAATCGCTTCATCCGAATGAGCACCATCTCCGAAATCCCAATCATAGGCATATGCCCCTTCGTAGGGTTCAGCCGGAGTTGGTGTTGCTCGAAATTGGTATGCGTTCTCATCCGTCTCTAAAGCACTGACCACGAAATCACTGAACAAGTATTGGACCTCAATCGTTGAATACGTGTCAATCACGTCTCCGCAAATATCCGTAGCTACGACCGGGTATGTAGCCGACTGCGCGGGTGTGATATACTGGGTTGGTCCGTATGAATCCAACGTTGGCCAGTAATAAACAAAACCATCCTCTCCTCCCAAAGCCAAGGCTTCCAAAGAGATTCCATCTCCCGCACAAATGATGGTCGACGGGGTCACAGAAATGTCCAAAGGAATGTCCGGAATATGATATGTGAGTGAATCGGAAGCAACACCCCCACAACCGTCTTCTACATTGACAAACACAGGCACAGTTCCAAACGACTGCAACACGATGTTTGAACCCAAGTCATAGGCTTCTCCGCTCACAAACCAAGCATACTCATACGCTCCTGCTCCACTGATTATCTCGATAGGAATGGCGGTGTTATCGATGCAACTAGCATACAGATCCGCGCCCAATTCAATGATTAAAGGAGGATTGTCAATCACCACAACGGTATTCGCTGATGCACTTTGACCGCACCCATCATTGACTGTCAATGAAATGGTTGTTGTGTCGAATGATTGCAAATCAATGGTGCTGCCGTTGTCGGGCAAGGCCACACCATCTTGACTCCAATTGTAGACATAGCCACCTGAACCGCTGGTCACATCAGAATCGATGTCAAACACTTCTGTACACGGACCAATGAGTCCTTGAGGCAATGTGAATTCTACGTCAGGAGCCTCAACGACGACGGCGATTTCAACATCTTCAATTTGTCCGCAGCCGTCGGACACTTCTAACGTGAGATTCAGATCACTGCTGGTCGTCCAATTCAAAGTCTGCCCCCAATTCAACCACGTATTGCCGTTTAGCCAATTGTAATTGAACGGACCGCTTCCGGTTGCAGAGGCGGTTATTGAGAAAGGATCATTGCACAACACATCAAAAGTCAAAGGGACATCCACCACAATTTCAGGAATGTTGTACTCCACATCTACACTATCTGTCGCTTCAAATCCGCATCCATCTGTAACCGTAAGAAAGACTTCCTCCGCTCCTGCCCAAGTGCTTAAACTTAGTATGCTGGGGTCAAACCACGAAGGAAATAAGTTACCCCCATCCTCATCTTCCCACTCATACATATAAAATGAATCACCTCCTTCAACAGATGTTGTGACATCCTGAATGCCATTGCATTCAAGGGTAATGAGATCTTGATCAATCGAGGCAATTAGTGGCGGGAAATCCAACACCGTCACGTCAATGACGACATTTTGAGAAGGCATTCCACACGTATCACCAACAATGATTTCACAACTGTAATCTTCCGTAGGAGAGATGGTCAATGGCGAATATGTTTCCCCACTGCAAAGCCATTCAAACGTATAGTTACCGTACCCACCTTCCACAATCGGAGCAATTTCTAAGAAATCTCCAATGCACATCTCCGTTTCATACCCTTCTACAATGAAAGGCGGCGGGTTCTCCGCCACATAAAAGGAGAAATACGTCGTCAAACCGCCCCCGTTGCAAGCCGCAACATTTTCTATCTGCATTTCAACCAACTCAGGACCTTCATCAATCATATCAATATCAGCTGTCAAAACAAAGGAGACGATGCTAACGAATGGTTCAAAAACAACAGAATCGGGCAAGGGTAAAAGGGAACCATCCATTTGAGGTTGTCCATAGTCTACACCGTTGGTCGCTGTGCTACTACCATAGTTGATATACACCATTTCTTGCATTTCCAAGATGGTTTCAATCGGGCGCTCAAAAGTCAAAATGGCCTGACCACAATCCTCATAAATGGTATTGGCATCGGGACCTCCCACATCAATCGATAAATCAATCTGCACCACTGCATTGGATTGGAACGAGCCCTCTTCGAGCACAACCACAGACTCCAAGGCCGTATCACTACCATCAGCAATCGCCAATTTGATGTGGTACGTCTCACCACATTCAACCTCGTACATGGCTGTGAATGGCACTGTATACCCATTGATACAGACATCATCGCCTCCCTGATTGTCTATGTAATATTCTGAGTTTGTTCCTGAATTCACCGAAGAAATTGTAATCGGTAAAATGGGGTCAGTATCCGGCACGCCGGCTATGTTTACTGAACCATTTGGGAAACCCGCAGGGCTATCATAAGGACCTGTGATTCCCGGTCCGCTCAAGAAAAACGCAAATACATCGTTATACTGTGTGTTGATCCACGTTTCGTACTCGTCGGAACCAAACACGTAATCAAAACTTACTGTGTCTCCAGCAGCAATGAAATCAAATTCCAAAACGCACCCATCGTTTACAGAAGAAACATTGAAGTTTTCTCCAATCATTCCAGGAACAGAATTGGCAATTTCAAGCAGGTCAGGGTCGTTGAACCCATTCCCCAAACAACCGTCACAGGCAACAAAATTTTCAGGACAACCCAGGTTGTCAGAAACATCACTACTGAGGACGAGACCAGAATTGATGGAGAATGAATCTTCGCCATTGGTCAGGTATCCTAGCTGATTTGACCCCCCAGTATAACTGATATTAAACGCTTGAATACCGTTTCCAAGTAAGATGTCATTGACATACTCCTCCAATGTCAACCCGGATTCAACCTGCAACTGCGCCGAAGCAGTATGAGATAGAAACACAACTGAGACAAGAACCAATAATGAACGACCAAAGGATGGAGTCATGGAAATGAGCATTGTTGAAGAACTGCAGTACGCGATAATAACACAATCCTACAACTTTCTTGCCCTCCAAAGGGTTGCTTCTTCCCTAACAGACTATTCTTAACTTCTAAATTCCGACAGTTGCGCACCCAATTTTTTGCGAGCATGAAAAATCCGGCTCTTCACAGTGCCCATCGGTATCCCCAATTCCTCCGCAATTTCATCATAATGATACCCCTCAACGAACATATTAAAAGGAACCCGAAACTCGTCCTTGAGACCGTCAATTGAATCACGAATATCTTGCTCGTTGATGACAGTCGTCACGGTATCCGCCTGCATTTGTGTACTCGAATTGATGAAGAATTGATTGTCAGTCGTATCTACAATGGTATTCTGAAATTTCTTGCGCTTGTAGTTGTTGATGAAAATGTTGCGCATGATGGTGTACAACCAGCCTTTGATGTTGGTGCCCTCCTTAAAGTTGTTTTTGTAACGCAATGCCTTCACCATGGTATCCTGAATCAAATCTTCAGCATCTTGCAGGTCACGCGTGAATCCAAGTGCAAACCCTTTTAGGAAGTCGCGATTTCCTACTAAAAGCGAGTTAAATTCGATTGAGCTCATGACGTTTTGTTTAGCGTTATGACGCAAAGATTAAACAAAATATCCCTCTAGCCAAGAATTTGTTCAACTTTTTTATAAAATGATTAAACATTTATGTCATTCTCGCTCCAGGCGAGGAGTTCAGGAGAAAAGCAATCCGACCAAAGAGCCACCGTCTTTCGCTAGTTTCACGTTGGTTGTGGATTTTATGCCATCAAACATCCTGCCTCCTAAATAAAACTCGTTCGACGAGCCTACAAATTGCCGTTCAACTTTTTGCACATAATCCTGGGCATTCGACGGAGAGGGATGCGTCGTACAATAGCTGACAAATTTGGCTTGGGGAAATTGAGCAGCTACGTTGAGCAAATCTTCAAACGGCACATTCGCACCAAGAAAAATCGATTGGTACCCGTTCAGTATGCACAAGTAGTGAACAAAGAGCAGAGAAATATCATGGGTTTCTCGCTCAGGCAAAAACAACACAACAACAGCTTGATCTTCGTCAGAATGAACGGACAAGCGATCCACACCGGCTTGCAGCGATTGCCGCATTAAATTACTAATGAAGTGCTCCTGTGCCGGACAAATGGAGTTGGTCAACCACAGCACACCTATTTGTGCTAGAAATGGAAGAAAAACATCCAAAACGGTACGGTCCAAACCATGCTCCTCCGAGTAGGCGTCTACGACAGAACGATACAAGGCCTCATCGTAGTGAAGCATGCTCAGCTTCAGCGAATGAAAAATAGATGATTGAAGCCCTTGACTCTCTTGCGTTCGGTCCACTTGACTGATAAGATCAGCCCCTTTCATCTCAGCTATCTTGGATATTTTGAACCCGTTTTCCATCAAAAACCTCACATTCAACAACTTCTTCAAGTCCTCGCCGGAGTAATGTCGAATGTTGGTCGACGTTCGTTTCGGATCGAGCAGCTCATACCGCTGTTCCCACACCCTAATGGTATGGGCTTTCACTCCCGTGAAGTGCTCCAAATCTTTGATGGAAAATTGTTGGGCCGCACCTCCGTTCTTCATGCGTTCGCAATTGTGGGTTCTTCAGTCAAATCAACATTCTTTTGCTTCATACTTTTGAGGTATGATGCAATGTACCTTTTTCTCTGACAAGCATTGGAACCAATTGTACCCTTTTACATTTCCTCATCAAAAAGGACACATGCGATGGGGAGCTTTCACACTAGAACAACTGTGGAAAGAAATCGCCTCGAACGCTTCGTCCTTAATTGAACAGGAGAACGCACAATATGTTCAACAAATAGTGGCACATGGAGCGGTCAACGATCGTTGGGTGCCGGACATAGCTGCATGGACCACTTTGTCCAAATTGAAATCTGGCCAGTCGCTAACCTGCGGTGAAGTTGTGCTTTTCCAACCGCTTGAACCCGACGGCCGAATGGATTCAATGGAGTTTAGCGAGGCACATTTGATTGCCCGTCCTACTGACTTTTTCATTGACTGCGGAAAGACTTTGAAGTCCCAGGCATCCTTGATTCAAACGCATTGGAAGACGGAATCTTGGAATGCCGCTTTGCACGGTACACACACAACCGTTATTGGCGATACCGCGCAGGTCTTTATGGCACCTGGGTCGCGGGTTATCGCGAGCACTTTGAATACGGAAGGCGGCCCCATTTTCATCGGCCCAAATGCAGAAATTCAAGAAGGCTCGCATATTCGAGGCCCGTTTCTTCTCGATGAGAAGAGCGTTATTAAAATGGGAAGCCGGGTTTATGGTCCTACTGCGATTGGCCCGCATTGTCGAATCGGAGGTGAAGTTTCAAACAGTGTACTTTTGGGATACAGCAACAAGGGGCACGATGGATTTCTGGGGAATTCTGTTATCGGACATTGGTGCAATTTGGGAGCCGACTCCAACACCAGCAATCTTAAGAATAACTACAGTGATGTGCGTCTTTGGGATGCCGCTAGCTCATCCATGCAGCCGACCGGCCTTCAGTTTTGCGGTTTGATCATGGGCGATCACAGCAAGTGCGCCATCAACACCATGTTCAATACGGGAACCATCGTGGGCAATGGGTGCGTTCTAGTCGGCCATTCGATCGTCCCAAAACACGTGCCTTCTTTCTCATGGGGCGGAGATGAAAGTTGGTCGGAACATCAATTTGAACGATTCGTTGAGACAGCGACCATGGTCTTGGAGCGCCGACATCATACGTGGAAGGATGAGGATACAAAACGCTGGCTGTTTGAATTTCAAAATTCCAGTTTTTTGCGAAAGGAGCTCAAGTGACACGATTGCCTGACACATTGTCTGAAATGCGAGTGGCACGGGGTTTGACTGAAAGGGAGTACTGAAACGATTAGAAGATGTTTGAAGAAGCGCAAGAAGATGAGACCTGGATGTTGTCAGAGTCCCCAGACCACGAATTCATACCCCTGATTTCACCAGAAGATGAAGAAGCCATGCAAAAGGAGGAAGTGCCTGAGGCCTTGCCTATACTTTCCCTGCGCAACACTGTCCTTTTTCCGGGAGTTGTCATTCCCATCACCGTAGGTAGAGACCGGTCAATCCGCCTCATAAAAGAGGCGCATAAAAACGAGCAGCGCATTGGTGTTGTCAGTCAAAAGAACGACGACATTGAAATCCCTGTGGGAACAGATCTCAATGAAGTCGGCACTGTCGCGAAAGTGATCAAGATGCTTCGGATGCCCGACGGTTCAAACACGGTGATTCTTCAAGGTCAAAAACGATTTAAATGGACGGAAATCGTTCAAGAAGAGCCTTACATGAAGGCACGTGTCGTTGAATACGACGCCGAAAATCTCCCGCCAAAAGACGACCAGCACAAGGCCCTTATGGACAGCCTGAAAGAGCTTGCGTTGGAAATCATTCAACTCAGCCCCAACATTCCTTCTGAAGCAGGGTTTGCCATCAAAAGCATCGAAAGCCTGACATTTTTGGTCAACTTCATCGGATCAAATATGAACGCGCCTGTAGAGGAAAAACAAGCGCTTTTAGAGGTTGCCGGCATTAAATCGCGCGCAAGTCGGGTACTGGAATTGCTGCATAAAGAAAAGCAAATGCTTTCCTTGAAGCGGGACATTCAAACCAAGGTCAAAGGCGAATTGGACCAACAGCAACGCGAATACTTCTTGAACCAGCAATTGAAGCAAATTCAAGAAGAACTGGGCAGCAACCCGCAGGCACAAGAAGTTGCCGAACGGAAGTTGCGCGCTGAAAGCATGCAATGGCCTGACCACGCCAAAGAAGCCTTTGGCAAAGAGATCTTGAAGTTGGAGCGCATGAACTCGCAGTCAGCCGAGTACAGTGTTCAAGCCAATTATGTAGACTTGATGTTGGACCTCCCGTGGGACGCCAATTCACAAGATAACTTTGACCTCCACCATGCCCAAAAGACGCTGGATGAAGATCACTATGGCCTGGAAAAAGTCAAAGAACGCATCATCGAGCATCTTGCAGTTCTTAAAATAAAGGGAGACTTAAAAGCTCCTATTATCTGTCTCTATGGCCCTCCTGGGGTTGGAAAGACTTCGTTAGGAAAAAGCATCGCCAAAGCCCTCGACCGAGAATACGTCCGGATGAGTTTGGGAGGCATGCGCGATGAAGCAGAAATTCGCGGACATCGCAAAACATACATCGGCGCTATGCCCGGTCGTATTCTTCAGAATTTGAAGAAAGCGGGGACCTCAAACCCATTGTTCGTCTTGGATGAAATTGACAAGTTAGGGCGCGATCATCATGGCGATCCTTCCAGTGCCATGTTGGAAGTCTTGGACCCTGAACAAAACAGCACATTCCACGACAACTACCTCGATTTAGATTATGACCTCAGTCGGGTCATGTTCATCGCAACGTGTAACAATCTTGCTTCGGTTCAACCCGCTTTGCGGGACCGCATGGAAATCATTGAGGTCACGGGATACACCGTCGAGGAAAAAGTGCAAATCGGGAAACGTCATTTAGCTCCAAAGCACATCAAGGAAACCGGTCTGACCCGGGAGCAAATTAAAATTCCAGTCGCTACTCTAGAGGCGATTGTGGAGCAGTACACCAATGAAAGTGGCGTGCGTGGTTTGGACAAACGCATCACCAAAATCATTCGAAATCGAGCGAAAGAAATTGCGCTGGATGAAGCTTTCGAAGCTGAAGTAAAAGCGAAAGATTTACCTAAAATACTCGGCCCATCGCGAAAGAAGGACCAGTACCAAGGCAACGACGTCGCAGGGGTCGTGACAGGATTGGCATGGACACCCAACGGAGGCGATATTTTATTTATCGAAACCTCTTTGACGGTTGGAAAAGGTAAATTGACCCTCACTGGAAATCTCGGAGACGTCATGAAAGAGAGCGCCATCATTGCCTTGGAGTGGATCAAGTCAAACGCTGAATCAATCGGACTCAATGCCGCTGAATTGAACGAACGCAACGTCCACTTGCATGTTCCGCAAGGTGCCATTCCAAAGGATGGCCCCAGTGCCGGCATCACCATGATCACAGCAATGGTATCTGCATTTACACAACGAAAGGTTCGCAAGGCGTTGGCCATGACTGGGGAGATCACACTTCGAGGCCAAGTTTTGCCTGTCGGAGGAATCCAAGAGAAGATTTTGGCGGCAAAGAGAGCAGGCATTAAAGAGATCATTTTATGCGAACGGAACCGTCAAGACATTGATGAAATTGACGACCGGTATATCAAAGGACTCACCTTTACATTTGTTAAGCACATCCGTGAAGTTATTGAACGCGCTTTGCTACACGAAAAAGCAGTGAAGTAACGTTTCTTGAACCATGAACTGTACCAATCATAGCTCCCTGATTCGCTTTTTAAGCCTCATTCTTATCCTTGGGCTCATGGAGTCAACGGGGTGGTCTCAAGTCTCTGAATCACTCGTCTTTGAAATTCCAGCGGACGCCCGGGCTGCGGCTCTTGGCGGGCGGATCATGGCGGACTTGGAGCCTGATGGTCATGGCGCAGCCAACAATGTGGCACTACTTGATTCTTCGATGGACCGCAAATTGACCATCGATTTTGTGGACTATTTCGCAGGAATGAGCCTCACAACTGTGAACTATGCATTGAAGCCTAGAGGTCAATTTAATGGACAGGTTGGAGCGCGATTCCAGAACATGGGAACCTTCCAAGAAATGGATGCCGCAGGAAACTCCTTGGGCACGTTCAATGGAGGTGACTACCTCCTTTATTCCGGTTGGTCCTACCGCATTGATTCAACGTGGTCTATTGGGGCACAAGGCTTTTTTGGCATGCGCACTCTGGATCGAGAAGTCGCTGGTATGTTTGGTGCAGACCTCACAATTCATGGGGTTTGGCCAGAAAAAAACATTGCCGTTGGCGCAGGCGTTACAAGTCTGGGCCACCAATTCGGGTTGGAAGGCACACAGCCCAGCGGCGCGCTGCCCAAAGACGTGCAAATAGGAATAACCAAAGGGTTTCGAAATGCTCCCTTCACGCTCTATCTGCGTGCAGGTCATTTGGAGACATGGGATTTGGCACCTCCCGGGACCTATGACGATAGCGTGAACCCTTTGACAGGTGACCTCATTAAAAACCCGACGTTTAAATTGGGGGACCAGTTGATGCGGCATGTCGGAATCGGTGCTGCTATCAGCCTCGGTCCTGCACTGACCTTGATGACCGGTTTTGATTACAGAAGACGCAAAGAAATGCAAGCGGCGGGCCGATTGGGCACCAATGGCTTGGCCTTAGGACTTGACCTTTCTGTTCAACGTTTTCGCTTCAGAATCACTCGGAACACCTATCATTTTGCTGGCTCGACAACCCATTTTGGAATTGCTTTCAACCCGAGCATATTTAGGGCACAATAAATCCTCCATTCGCTATATCTTGCCGTACAATGAGTGCAAGCCGTATTAACATAGCCATTGATGGCCATTCTTCCGCTGGAAAAAGCACCATGGCCAAATCCTTGGCTAAGGAATTGAGCTTTGTTTATGTCGATACCGGTGCCATGTACAGAGCTGCTGCACTTTTTTGCATGCGAGAGCGCCTGATACAAGGAAATGAAATTGAGGAGTCGCGCGTTGAGCAATCCATGGATCGGATGTTCATTAGCTTCAAGTACAATGACAAAAGTGAAACGTCAGATGTCCATTTAGGGGGCGTTAACGTGGAAAAAGAGATTCGTTCTATGGATGTTGCGCGGAAGGTGAGCTTGATTGCCGCTATTCCTGCGGTCCGTCACAAACTGGTTCGTCTTCAGCAACGCATGGCCGATAAAGGCGGTGTTGTTATGGATGGACGAGACATTGGAACGGTTGTCCTGCCCAAAGCGGAACTGAAGTTCTTCATCACCTCTGACCCTGATATCCGCGCCCAGCGTAGATTGGATGAATTGCAGCGTGAAGGCATTGCAAGTTCTTTTGATGAGGTGCGAAACAACATCATCGAACGAGACCGAATTGACTCCAGCCGGGCAGTGGCGCCATTGCGTCAAGCGGAAGATTCCATTGTTTTAGATAACAGCAACCTCTCGATTGAAGAACAATTCCAGTTCCTGCTTTCCCACGCGAAAAAAACCATTTCAAGCAAGCAATGAAGGCTCCCTTCGTGATTTTAAGAATCTGGAGCTTGCTTTGGGCGTTTTTGGCCTTGACCGATGTCCAAGGGCAACAGGATAACATTGAATCTTCGGCTAAACTCCCCCCTTTTCTCACAGAAGTTCATGAGGCGTGGGCTGACTCTGTAATGGAACAGATGAGTCTGAAGGCGCAAATGGCACAATTACTGATGCCCCCCGTTTACTCCCATGCCGATACAACGGGGTGGTCTGAAGCCGAAAAATGGGTGACTGAATTTGGAATTGGCGGTGTCATTTGCATGCAAGGAACGCCTGCAGGTCAAATCCAACGATTGCGTCGATTGCAGGAGCGTTCTGACGTGCCACTATTGGTTTCTACAGATGGAGAATGGGGATTGGGAATGCGCTTAGACTCTACGCGATCTTGGCCACGTGCACTGACCCTCGGCGGATCCCGCGACTTGGATTTAACGCGAAGTTTCGGACAGGAAGTAGGCGCCATGTTGCGATCAGCAGGGGTGCATGTGAATTTCGCACCTGTTGTCGATGTCAATAGCAATGCCAAAAACCCTGTTATTGGCAGCCGATCATTTGGAGAAGACCCCGAGTGGGTTGGGCGACTCGGTACAGCTTATGCATTGGGCTTGCAGGATGTTGGTGTATTGGCAACAGCCAAACACTTCCCCGGTCACGGCGACTCCGATTCGGATTCTCACTTGACCCTACCTTCCATTCTGCATGACACCGCTAGGCTCAATAAGATTGAGCTAGCCCCTTTCCGTCAGCTCACAAATGCCGGTGTAGGCGCTATGATGGCAGCCCATCTATACATCCCCGCTTTGGACTCGACTTTAGGCCAACCGTCCACCCTCTCTCCACGCATCATCGACACCTTGCTCCGTCAGGACATCGGATTCCAAGGACTTGTCTTTACGGATGCCATGACCATGAAAGGGTTTACTTCATTTGCGACCACGTCTAGCCCGCATGCCGACGCGTTGTTAGCAGGAAATGATATTTTACTATTTCCCGGAGATCCGCAACGTGTTTTGGCTGAACTGGAGCAAGCGATCAATGACGGCAGGATTGATTCACTCTTTATTGCAGAGAAGTGCAAACGGGTCTTGCAAGCCAAATCGTGGTGTCATGTAGACGAAAAACCCACGGGTTATGTCGATACCCCCGAAGCCGAAATCAATCACCGTTCCATTCTATCATCGAGCCTGACAGCTGTCAAAAATGCAGAAAACGGATTGCCCTTCAAGGCAGACATTCAATCGCTATCATCCCTATTTATTGGGTGGGATGGGCATCCTGATGCGAGGTTCAATGCGGTAATTGAGAACATCATGGGAACGTCCATGGACGTGTCTAGCCAAGCCGTCGGTGCGGGCCAATTCATTTCCGAAGGTGCGGCTATTTTTCGTTCGCTCATAGCTCCGAAACCTCAGTGGATGGCCATCCACATCGGAGGAACGAGCCACTCAGCAAGTAAGCAACACGGTATCAGCAACGACGTCATTCGTCAATTGGAACGCTGTGCAGCGCGGGCATCCGAAGCGCACATCCCTTTGGTCGTCATCGTTTACGGGAGCCCCTATTTACTGGAGCGGTTGGAAACGGTTGCCGCATTATCCGACGCCCTAATTGTTGCGTATCAGGATGATTTCAGAACCATTGAACAGGTCGCTGAGGCCATAACCGGTGCTGGTGCTGCCGGCGGCGTCCTCCCGGTCTCATCGGGCGTTTTCCCCGCTGGAACGGGTCACCCTTGGATGGGACGACAGCGTCTGAGCTTTTCCCCCATTGATTTCAATCGCAAAGCCCAACTTGACAGTGTTGTATTGAATGCCATCGAAGGGGGAGCTATGCCCGGCTGCCGTTTGGTCGTTGCGCACAAGGGAAAGGTCATTCATGACGGCGCATATGGGACGCTTGACGGCACCGAGCCTGTGACAAAAGCAACCGTTTATGATCTTGCCAGTATCACGAAAATTGCAGCGACAACGCTGGCTTTGATGCATCTTGAAGAGCAGGGGCTTTTTGACCGGTCCAAACCGCTCAGCCATTACTTGCCAGAATTGGACACCCTGCCCATTGGTGATCGGATCATCGAGGACATCTTGTCACATCGTTCAGGCTTAAAAGCATGGATTCCATTTTATCTGTATGCTTTGGAGGATTCCACTGCTTTCTCGCCAATTGCAACAGAGGAGCATTCCGTTTTCCTTTCAGAGCAATGCTTCATGCGCCCTGCTTGGCAAGATTCGGTTTGGAGACGCGTTACGGAAGAACCGCTTGACCCTGTTGGAACGCACCGCTACAGTGACATGGGATATTACGCGCTTGCACGCATCATCGAAAAGCTCACCGACGCGCCGCTCGACCGCTGGTTGCAAACGACAGTTTATGGCCCGCTAGGCTTGTCAAGTATGGGCTATCATCCCCTTTCACAATTTCCTTTGAACCTCATTGCTCCCACTGAGTTAGATACCGTTTTTCGAAAGACGATCGTGCATGGACACGTCCATGACCCAGGAGCAGCTATGCTTGGTGGAGTCGCAGGGCACGCTGGTTTGTTTAGCAATGCCTATGACCTCGTCCGTTTGATGTATTGCTTCCGCATGGGAGGCATCTACGGACGCTCTGAACTATTGCAATCCGAGACGGTTTATCAATGGACGTCTCGGTTTGACGACGACCCCAAATACAGGAAAGCATTGGGATTTGACCGGCCTGATTCGGAGCGCGGAGAAGGCCCGACATGCGACCAAGCCAGTTGGTCAAGTTTCGGACACTCTGGATTCACAGGGACACTGGCATGGGCTGATCCAGATCACGATTTGGTCTTTGTCTTTTTGAGCAACCGAATCCATCCAGATGCGGAAAATCGAAAACTCATTCAATGGAATGTTAGGACCGAACTCCAGCAGATCGTCTACAAATCATTTGGCATCTCCGATCGATTTAGGACGAATAGAGACTGAACATAAAACTTTGACTCCATGCGTATAGGATTTGTTTGTTACCCAACATTTGGAGGTTCAGGAGTTGTTGCAACGGAATTGGGGAAGGCGCTCGCGGCTAAAGGCCATGAGCTGCACTTCATCACGTATAGTGAGCCTGCAAGAATGGGAAGCCTGAAAAGTAATATGTATTATCACGAGGTTCGGCTTTCAAATTACCCCTTGTTTGATTTTCAACCCTACGAACTGATTTTGACGAGTAAAATGGTGGAAATTGCGATGCAACACCGGCTGGACTTGTTGCATGTCCACTATGCCATACCTCACGCAAGTGCAGCTGTTATGGCTCGGGCCATTCTAGCTACCAAAGGATTGAATCTCCCAATCGTGACCACATTGCATGGTACCGACATCACGCTGCTGGGCAAGGACCCTGCATTTGAGCCGGTCATTTCGTATGCGATCAATGAATCGGATGCGGTTACCACGGTTTCCAAGAGTTTGAAATCCGATACACTTAACTTGTTTGGCTGCGACGGCAAATCGATTGAGTGCATTCCCAACTTCATCTGCCCCAAGCAATACACAGGCTCTCCGGATGAAGAATTGCGCAAGCACATTGCTCCAGAAGGACAGCCCATCCTCACGCACATTTCAAATTTTCGACCAGTCAAACGAGTGGATGATGTCCTCGCCACATTCATTGAGGTCCGAAAAAATATCCCGGCAAAACTGCTCCTAGTTGGAGACGGTCCAGACCGGTCTCGCATTGAAAAAAGAGCCGAAGAATTGGGTTACCGGGACGACGTAATCTGCATTGGGAAGATCAAGAATCCCATTGAGCCATTGCGAATCAGCGACCTCTTTCTTCTTCCATCCGAAACGGAAAGTTTCGGATTGGCAGCTTTGGAAGCTATGGCCAGCGGCGTGCCGGTCATTGCATCCAATACAGGAGGCCTGCCAGAAGTAATCGAACATGGAGTCAGTGGATTTCTTCACGAAGTTGGAGATACTCAAGCGATGGCGAAGAGTGCTTTAAACATACTCGGTTCTCCTTTGCGATTGGAGGCTTTTCAGAAACAAGCCAAAGCACGCTCTGAAGCATTTCACATCGATACCGTATTGCCGAAATACGAAGGTTTATACAACCGATTGGTGTCAGAAGAGGGTGCACTGCCAACATGAAAAAAAAAACACCCCCCATCCAGACCATTGGAAAGCGCATCACATTCGCCTGGCACGATGACGCGCTGACTGTCGTTATCGATCAAAAAATCCCAAGAAGTCAGCAGATGGCACTGGAGGCATGGATGATTGCCTGGATTGCCGTAGGTGTCGTATTCTTCTGGAGTCTGACGCATGCTACAGGAGAAGAGCGCATGTTTTATAGCATCTCATCAGCGTTTTGGACCTTCTTTGCCTTTCGCGTCGGTAAAGTGATTCTTTGGCGCAGAAAAGGAAGCGAAACCATCCGCATTACCACGGAAGGGATGTCGATCAAAAATGCATTTGGCACGCTTGGGAAAGCCCAAATATTCCGTTTATCGCACATTCAAAAAATGGAAATTCGGAGAAGAGAGCCTACTGCATTTCTAGCCAATTTGGATCAGAGCTTTTGGATCATGGGCGGTGAATCCATTCATTTTACCCACGACAAGAAGTCCTTCGTTCTCGGTAAACAGCTGAGCGAGAAAGACGCACAAGCCCTGGCTAAGCTCCTCGATAAGGGCATCAGGAAATTTAGCTAACGTCCTCAAAGCACGGCTATTCATCCATGCATTGCGGCTCCAACGCAGCTTTTGCGTGTCGAGTTTAGCACCATGGGACGGTCAGGAAGAAGAAGAAGATTATTGAGGATTGCAGGCATTGTGTGGGCCATTTTTTTCGCGGCTTGTAAACCGGATGCATCGCCGACAAGCTGGCCCATTCAAGTCAATTACATCGAAGGAACCCCTGTGGGTTTGGCTTGGCTTGTGCTTCTCAAAGAATCCCAACATTCGGGCAATTGGCAAGATGGGTATACCCTGGAAGCAGTCAGTGACACCCTATACACAGATCCATTTGGTCATAGCTGGATACCAATTAGCGGTTTAGAAGGGCCACACCAATTGCACATTGGAACGCACAATGAGGAAACCGGAGAAGCCAACCTCCTGTACCAAGACACTTGGGACTTCCCCATTCATGATGCCGCTTCAATTACACTTCCAACTCCCTTCTGGATCAGATGCGTTGGGGGCCGGAACGAAATGGATGTCGCCGATTACGAAAGAATTCTCCTTTGGAGCAGTTACGATCCCGGGCCATCACTGCCCGCTTCATTGCACTCATTCACGCCCGGCTCTAGCCCCACCCCCTCTCTCCTTCTCTCCTCATTCGTCCACCCCTATGAAGCGCTTCCTGTAATTCGACAATGGCATGCAGCTGCAGTCACCTCCTCTGGTCAAATCGACACGCTGCCTTCCTTCTCAGTTTCAATTGAGCAAACAAACCTCATCGACACCGCGATCGTCGAACAATTCTGGTAATCCTTTTTTCATGAAAAACATACTGTTAGCGGCCCTCGTTTGGGGGGTCGCAGGTCATTCCAATGCCCTATTCTCTCAATCCTTGTCGCCTTACCAAAGTAGGCAAACTCACTTCATTTGGGAAAAGTTAGGCGTTTCATTTGAAGGCCTCCAACGCGATTCGATTCGCCGTGTCTTTGGGCAAGCATCGCATGCACAACAAGCCATTTGCCTTGCCCTAATTCACAGGACAGAGCCGATACAAAATGACCTACTCCCGACAGGTCTCGATTCCCTGAGCCAAGAAACATTACTCGTCGCCAGCAGACGAGATCTTCCGCGGGGGCTGAATTCAATTCTTCTGCCATCACTTGCCGTGGCTGAAGAGCATTTGCAAGGTGACTGGACCCTTATTCACGATGGACTGTCTTACAACCTCACGTTAGACGAACCGATATCCATTGAGATTCCGCAGAATACCACGTTGACATCCATCGGGCTGAAACTGACTATCAATGGTGAATCGCGGGAACAACACATCGTGTTTCCAACCTTCATTATGGATGAATGCCCCGAACCTGACTTACCACCATGGATCGACACAGAAAACACCGATCCATGGTGGATTGGATGCTTCCACCAAGGGCAAGCCGTCACGGGTCAAGCACTCATTAAAAAAAGTGACGACGGGATTTTCGATCAACCTGTGATACTCTGTGAAGGCTTTGACCCGGCAATTGGAGGACAAATACCTCTTTACGGTCACGGTGACATGAACTGGGAAACCCTTTGGAATTGCAGCGCGAATCCTTCTGAGGCCTTTGAGGCCATGCCGGCATTTATCGACTCCTTGACTGCCATAGGCATGGATTTTGTCTTTCTCGATTTTACCGATGGCACCCAATCTGTTGCAAAAAGTGCCGCTTTGCTGGAACACCTCATTGGCTTGTGCAACGCCTACCAAGAGCCCGAATTGAAATCTCCATTAGTGGTCGTGGGCGCAAGCATGGGCGGGCTCATAGCACGTCATGCATTGAGGAAAATGGAATTAGAAGGCACCGATCACTGCACCCGACTATTTCTTTCAATCGACAGTCCATTTCGCGGTGCCTGGCTTCCCTTTGCCCTGCACCATGCCATTGACTTTTTGTCTGAAGTCTCAGTGGATGCCGCAAACCTCAATGAAGCGTTGAATTCTATTGCAGCGGGCCAAATGCTTTTTGACAAGCCAGATGGACCAAGTAGCGACTTTATGGCTCTCCAGGCGTTGCAATCAGACTGGGGGCTCCCTCAGATTCCCTTCTGCGCAGCGATTTCCAATGGGAATCCGGAAATCGAATTTCCTTCTCCAAACTCCCCCCTTTTGTATGCTGTCTCGAGTTTTCTTGGGTGGGAGTATGTTCATTTGTGGTTGCATGCGGCACCTGGAGATTCTCAATATCCAGCCTCAGATTCTAACAACTGGTGTGTCTTTGATGGAGAACTCATCAACACCGACTGGGAATGGGGCGAGGGCATCTTCTTAGAGTCTCAGGGACATTGCGCCCCTGCATTTCAAGCTTGGGGAGAAATTCCGGGCAGCTCGTCAGCACATCTGACCCTGTTGCGAGACGCTTTAGAAACGGCCGGAATTGAGGTTGAATCATACCAGAACAACTCCATGTTCATCCCCGTTCATTCGGCGTTCGACCTTCCCTTGTTGGCTGACTGGTCCATGGAGGCCATTCCTTTTGATCAAATCTCAACCCAACCCTTGACACATCCAATTGCCATGCATGCCGACATCGGAGATCATGTAGAAAAATTACTCAACTGGATCATCGGTGGACAGCCGGTGGACACCATCGCATATGCGCATCATTTCGGGTGGAATCAGGCCGACTCCCATTGGCTTGGCTCTTGTACCATTCCACCTGCTGGCAAAGTCACCATCGGAACAACGGACGGCAATGGCAACACATGGCAACCGCCTTTTTTTGTTGAGAGTGCTCCGTGCATTGATCTGATTGAACTCCCTCAATTTGGAACCTTGATTGTTGGTGACACACTCGGAACTGGAAGCGGCATTCTAAGCATCCGCGACGGCACGGTATTGACCTTAGGACCCGGTTCGGTCATTCACATCGGACCTTTGAGTGAACTCAACATTGAGAAAGGAGCTCAATTGATGCTCAACGGAGGCGAGGTCATTGTTCATCCTGGCGGCGCACTGAACATTCATGGGAATGGACAGATCATGGTCAATGAAACCAGCACCATAGCATGCAACGGACCGGATGGAGAGCTACAACTTGATGGAGACCTCATTATTTCCAGCGAAAAAACCCTCCTCATTGCTGCTTCTGAGAATCACATCGCTGGGGCGATCAAAACTGAGGGTCTTACCGGGTATGTCCACATTGGCAGCCAAGGAAGTTGGCAAGTCCAAGGCTCTCCTGACGCTTTTCTTTCACTCAGTATAGAAAGCCAGTCGGGTTTGAGCGTGCATGGCACGGGGTTGTTTCAACTTTCCCATGCTCAGTTGGAGTTGGCCCCATTCAGCACACTTGAGGTGAATTCCAAGTCAGCTTTTCATCAGGTCAATCTGCAAAGCATCAACGAAACTTCTGTATGCTCCTTTTTCAATCGACTTCAATGGGAACAAGGCACCCTTCACAACGCTTCCATCTCACATCAACACCCGAGTGCAGCAGCCATGAAACTGACCGGGCTGCAAGCCTTCAATACGCGCTGGAATGCCGCGACTTCAGGCCTGCATATGGAACACTGCTCTTGGAATCAAAGCACCTTTTCCCTGAACGAGAGCCCCATGCACTCCTGGATTCGTAACACGTCCTTTGAAGAAGGCATCACCGAGCTGCCCCAACTTCAAATTACTTCTGGACAACATCCGTTGCGTATCGAAACAACGGGATTTTTGAATCATTCGACTGGCATAAGGTTGCTCCAACAGGAAGTCAACCTCACGTGTAACAACTTTGAAAACCTCAACAACGCAATCCATCTTGATTCCATGAGTAGCGTGAACATGGCTCCTCCATTTGGAAAAAACCGGTTCTTTCACAACCACATCCACGTGAAATTTTCACACGGGATTTGGCCAGAATTGCTTCAAGGAGGAAATGAATTTTCAGAGCCTGAACACCGATATTTTGAAGGAACCGTTGCGGGCATGGACTCCTTTAATGAGAACTCACTCCTCATCCCTTGCAATGGGAATGACTGGGGCCATTGCACCGGAGCAACCCCCTGTATGATCACCCCAACACTCTTGGAGACCAACAACGATGCCACGCCCATCTTTTTGAAAGACTCCTCGCCACTATTGCTGGCTTGCGACGAGTCCTCTGTTGATGAAATTGAACCATTTCAAGATGAATCGAAAGGTTTAAGAGAACACCATCCTGAACCCACATCTCCTTGGATGGTTTATCCCAATCCTGTTTTGAACGACCTAAACATCTTTTGGATTTCCAATGAAATTCGCCCAGATCACGTGTATCTCAAGCTTTTTGATTCCAAAGGACGTCTGGTCTATTCACGGTATGAAGCCGTTCAGGCGGATGGCACATTCTCTTGTGTCGTTAGCACTTTAAGCACGGGTCG
Organism: uncultured Flavobacteriales bacterium; assembly: GCA_913041135.1. Taxonomy (GTDB): domain Bacteria; phylum Bacteroidota; class Bacteroidia; order Flavobacteriales_D; family Sanyastnellaceae; genus UA16. The sequence continues at coordinate 5,400 of CAJWIF010000010.1, read as the reverse complement.
ATACACTCTCCAGTTAGAGACCAATGATGGCGTTGCTCATGCTCTCCAGATCATGGTCGCTTCTCCATAAAGAAGCGCAGGGCAGCGATGTAGCTCTCGGCTCCTAAACCACTGATACTTCCAAAACAGGCCTCGCGAAGCAATGATGGTTTTCGGAAATCCTCTCGTGCGTCCGGATGGGAAAGGTGAACCTCAACAACAGGAGAAGCTATGGCAGAGACAGCATCGCGTAAAGCGACACTCGTATGGGTGTATCCACCCGGATTGAAGACGATACCATGCGCCGAAAAGCCATGTTCTTGCAAGGAATTTACCAATTCACCTTCGACATTACTTTGGCTGATAATCAACTCGAAACCACTTTCGAAAGCAATCGTTTGAAGGGCATCATTGAGCTCAGCAAGAGTCATGCTTCCATACACTTCTGGCTCACGCACACCCAGCAAGTTCAGATTTGGGCCGTGGAGGATAAGGATCTTCTTCACGGCTCGAATTTACAGCATCTCCAGCCATACTGGAAGGACAAATGCAGACCACAGCACAACAAGAATGGCCGCGATCAGATTCAGTACAAATCCGACACGTGCCATTTGGCCCATTCGAATCTGATTGCTCCCAAAAATGATCGCATTGGGAGGAGTCGCCATCGGCAGCATGAAGGCGCAGCTGCTCGCCAAAGCCACCGGAATAGACAACATCAAGGGGTTCAATCCCAATTGCAATCCCACCAAGGCTACAACGGGCACCATCACAACGGTCAACGCCAAATTGCTCATGACTTCAGTGAGCATCAGAGCAACAAAGGCAAACGCTCCGATCATGAGCCACAGTGGCCACGCTCCTTGGTTAGAAAGCACATTGGCGATCACCTCAAGAATGCCTGCACGGCCCAGAGCGCCTGCAAGGGTCAACCCCCCGCCAAATAGCAATAAGATATCCCAAGGCAGGCGTCGCGCCTCCTCCCAGCGCATCAAAGGTCGATTCTCCTCTCCTGATGGGATCAAGAACAAACTGATCCCCGCAGCCATGGCAATGGTCGTGTCGTTCAATGGCCATCCGGTCAAATCTTCTAGTGCGCGGCGAGAAATCCATAAAAACGCTGTCAATCCGAATATAGTCCCGACGCGTCTTTCAGCTTTGGACCATCCGCCCAACGCCATCAATTCATCTCGAATGGGCTGCGTCTCTGATCCTAGTCCTTCTTTCGATATTGGAAGGAGAACACGCGTCAAAAAGACATATACCAATAAAAGCAAGAGCGCTGAAAATGGAGAAGCGAGAAGCATCCATTCCATGAAAGGAATGACCACCTCATACTGTTCCTCCATAATGCCGGCGAGTGCTACATTGGGAGGGGTTCCTACCAAGGTTGCCATCCCACCAATGTTGGCAGCATAAGCTGTTCCCAACAGCAGGGCTACGGCAAAGTTTGGATGCTGTTTCAAGTTCAATTTAGCGATCACGGAAAGCGCAATCGGCAGCATCATCAGCGTCGTCGCCGTGTTTGAAATCCACATACTCAAAAGCGCCGTCGCCAACATAAAACCTCCAATCAATCGGCGGGGATTGCCGCCAGCTGCAGCCAATATATTCAAAGCAAATCGGCGGTGTAAACTCCAATTCTCTAAGGCTATGGCAATTAAAAAGCCTCCCATAAAGAGAAACACATAGTGGGATCCATACGGAGCGGTGGCTTCTCCAACAGAAGCAATGCCAAACAATGGAAATAAGACAATCGGCAATACCGATGTGACCGCAATCGGCACTGCCTCTGACACCCACCAAATGAGCATCCAGCAGCTCGCCGCTAACACAGCAATCGCCGCATCGGACCATCCAAAATAAGGAGCCAAGAGAAAAACAAGTCCTGCACCCAACGGTCCAGCCAATTGTGCCGTAAGACGTAATCGACTCATGGATTTAATGGGATTTTAAAGACCGCATGGTAGGGAAGGTGATCTGAAATGTACACTCCGTATTTGATGTATTCATCTGCACAAACCCAATCCACGATGGCATCCCCTCGGTAAAATATCGCATCAATTCTAGGCGCTCCGTTGACATTTATAGGATAGAACGTGGCATAGGTGCCAAAGCTTTTTCGGCATCGAAAATTGGCCGTTTCATAGGTGTCTTCTAACGCTGAAGAAGCAAGCAAATCTGTGATGGGAAGGGATTCAGGTTCAGCATTGAAGTCTCCACAGACCACCGTCAGGTCAGCAGAACCTGCCCAACCGGTCCATCCTGCCAAGATGCTGCTCGCAGTCAAGCGAGCCTCCTCGCTAACATGAGACCAGTGGGTATTCAAGACGCGAATGGTCCGATCAGACAAATGATCATATAGCAATACAATGGTCGCAATACGCGGCAAATCCGCTCCAGGGCCAAGGCTACCTGGTTTCAGTGGTGTCTCAGACAACCAGCGCACTTCTCCATGTAAAAAATCAAACCGCTTTTGATTCCAAAACACGGGACAGGCCTCGCCTCCACCGTCACGATCTCGGCCTTCTCCAAAAGACCCATGGCGTGGCATCCGATCAATCAAATCCTGCATCTGTTGCGGCAGTGCTTCTTGAATTCCGATGACATCAAAATACCGGACTGCATCGGCCACCTCATCCTGACGGTCCTCCCACGTCAAGGTATCATCAGGGTTGGCATAGCGGATATTGAATGTCCCCACACTCAGTTCCTGGTAGAGCTGAGCGGAAACCGTTGTACCCAAGAGCCAAAATCCAATCAGTGGGGCATACCGGAGGACAAATGAAAAAGTTACTGCTGATTTTAGCATGAGCGCAAGATACCGCGTGTCGAGGACTACATTTGCAATCGTGGGACGTGAACGAAGATTCAAAAAGAACGATCCGCTGGAATTGCGGATAGAAGACATCGCCTTTGGGGGACAGGGTATTGCGCGCATACCCACGGAAAAGGGGCCTTTCGTCATATTTGTCCAAAACACCTTCCCAGGACAATTGGTCCGTTGTAGGGTGGTCAAGTGCAAGTCGAAACATGCCGAGTGCCGCCTAGAAGAGGTTCTCGAGCGCGCACCTGAGGAAATCGAACCTGGTTTCCAAGACATCTCAGGCGCACCTTACACGCACGTCCCCATTGCTCTTCAAAAAAAGCTCAAAGAAGACACGGCTTTGGACCTCTATCGTCGCATTGGAGCGGTGGAGGATGTTCAGTCGGTTTACCGTGGATTTGTGGATTCTCCCAAACACTGGCACTACCGGAATAAAATGGAGTATAGCTTTTCAGCCATCCTTCATGACCCTGAAAGCGGAGAAAAAATTGACGGTTTCGGTCTCGGATTCAAAAGACGCGGAACGTGGTGGGCAGTGGAAAACCTTGACGGAGACTCCGGATTATTTGATGAGTCGGTTGAAAACCAACTTCACCTCTTACGCGACTGGTTCGAAGCGACCGGCCTCCCTCCTTGGCATCCACCGCAGCGCGTTGGTTTTTTTCGTTTTTTGGTCGTTCGAAAAAGCATCGCTGACAACACCCTGTTATTCAACCTGGTGACCAGTTCGACTGGCATCAAAGAGTTTTCAAGAGAGGCCTTTATCGATAAAATGCACGAGCTGTTTGGGAATCGAATTGCAGGGATTTTGCACAGTGTAAACGATAGTACTGGAGAGCGCGTTGAGTCTCGGGAAGGAAGCAGTGAATTAATTTTTGGAAAGAGCATCATTACCGAATCCATGCACGGCTTGAAATTTGACATCAGCATGTCAAGCTTTTTCCAAACAAATCCATCGTGTGCGGAACGGTTGTATGCTGAAGTCATCGCCGCGATTGATCCAGCCAATGACTCTCTTCATGTTGGAACAGCAACGCAAGCAAAACAAGACGTTATCATGGATTTGTTCTGTGGTACAGGAACCATCGCACAACTCCTTGTTCGGCATACCGGAATGAAGGTGATCGGCGTCGACATTGTGGCCGATGCGATCGAAAACGCGAAAATAAGTGCCGAAAAAAACGGAACGACTGGCGTTCAATTTCATGCGGCAGATGTCGGTAAATTCCTTTTGGAGTTCCCCGAGTATGTCGGCCGCATCCGAACCATTGTGTTGGACCCGCCTCGCAACGGAATTTCACCCAAGACGTTGAGAAAGGTGATCCGGTTAGGTGCTCCCAAAATGGTTTATGTTTCCTGCAACCCTGCCACGCAAGCACGCGATGTGAATACGTTGCGTGAATTTGGCTATACAATGACGTCTTTGAAGTTTGTCGATCAATTTCCGCATACCTCGCATGTGGAAGCTGTCGCTGTATTTGAAAAGACCGCTAGATCCGACTTTCAGAGCATCACTCCCAACTGAACTCATGGCAAGTACTCAAATTTTAAACGCCAACCAGATCGAACGCAAGTTGCAGCGCATCGCGCGACAGATTGCTGAAGAATTTTTAACGGCGCCTTCGCTTCATGTTGTTAGCATTGCTGGCAATGGTGAGATGATGGGACAGCGACTTGTGCTTATCCTAAAGTCCATTTGTGACATGCCGCTGCACACAGCGACAGTGTACCTTCACAAGGCCAATCCGTTGAGTGTACCCATCACGTGTAGCGTTGATCTCATGAATTTCAAGGACCAACATATCGTCCTCGTTGATGACGTACTAAACAGCGGAAAGACGCTCATCTATGGCGTCAATCATTTGCTCAGTGCAGGGCCCAAACGCATCGCAACAGCGGTTATGACGGATCGAATTCACCGACAATTCCCCGTGAGGGCCGACTTTTGTGGATTGTCATTGAGCACCAATCTCAAGGAGCACATTGCCATTGAGATTCACGCCACGCCCTCTGACCGGGACACTGCGGATTTAATGGACTGACCTTAGTCGAAGAGAGCTGTCCAGCGTTGGATATCGCGATGGGATACGGGATGGACCAAACGCTCATGAGCAAACGCATAGCAAGACTTCCTGCCCTCCCAATGGGCTTTGATTTCCAGTTCGGTTAGCACAGCTCCCGAGCGCATCAGAAGCGGCCTAGTCGGGTTCGATCGCAATCGGGGGACCAGAACCTCGAACGGAGGGTCCAAATGCACCACAAGACCCGCTCCTGTCAAAAGAGCACCCGCTCCTTCCGCACATGAAGTGCCACCACCGCACGCTACGATTTCAATGGTTGAATCACTGAGGACGCGATCCAAAACGAGTGCTTCTTGATTTCGGAAAAACACCTCTCCTTGCTGCGCGAACGCCACTTCAATACTGAGGCCCATCTGCTCTTCAATCGCAACGTCCAAGTCAATGCACTTTCGTCCCGTCGCTTCTTCGAGCTGTTTTGCTGTGTGGCTCTTGCCAGCGCCCATGTATCCGATAAAAAAAATGCGCATCGTGCTGATTAGCGAATGGGGACACGAAACATTGAACGGTCCTCTA
>CAJWIF010000009.1 GCA_913041135.1 uncultured Flavobacteriales bacterium | reverse complement strand
CGGACTAATTAAGATTGAAGAAGAACTCACCAACGAGGCCACGATCTTCATTGAGTGATCCACACGAAGCAGATTACTTCTGTTTTTCCGCCTTTTCGTCTCCTTCAATCCAAGCGGAGAAATATTCAACAAGAGCGCGGCGCATGAGCAACTCTTGTTCTTGTTCTGTGACCGCAGGTATGGGTTGCAATTGCTTAAAATGAGGCCATCCATCGTCGTCCTGACGCACCTCTTCGTAATACCCCATTGGAGCTAGGAGCGTGCAAATGCCCACATGCATCACCTCCAATTTCTCATCTTTTTTAAACGGTTGATACCCCTGGGCGCATTCCTGCAACCCCACGGTAAATACCATCGTGGTCAAATCGGGTGGCTCTCCAAATCGAGCCTCCATCAATTTTTCGAGTCGGACCCACTGGTTTTCGAATGCGTAATCCATGGTTGATTCCGAATGTGGTAAAGATCCCGGAGCTCTCACTCCGGGATTCATTGGTCGGGATGACTGGACTTGAACCAGCGACCACACGTCCCCCAGACGCGTACTCTACCAACTGAGCTACATCCCGATGTTTGTTTCATTCATCACGCGATGTGATAAACGGAGGGCGAAGTTACTCAACTTTCTAATTTGCCACAGCGTGATTTGAAATTCTCTAAACCAAAAGTGCACTTCATTGTGGTCTAGCCCTTGAGACCTACTAACTTTACTGCGTTGAACCTGAATTGCAATGAAAATTTCATACCGTTGGCTGCAAGAATTGCTCCCAAACAACAAGTCTGCCGAAGACGCAGCGGCTGTCTTGACGGCAACCGGTTTAGAAGTTGAGGGCATTGAATCCGTGGACGATGTCCCCGGTGGGCTCAGAGGACTCATTGTGGGTCGAATAGATTCCTGTGAAAAGCATCCCGATGCTGACCGCCTTCAGTTGTGCCATGTGAATATCGGGAGTGAAGAACCCCTCCAAATCGTTTGTGGCGCAGCAAATGCCCGGGCCGGTTTGCATGTCATCGTGGCACAAGTGGGAGCGACTTTGCACCCGACAAAGGGAGAGCCTTTCCCAATCAAAAAAGGAAAAATCCGAGGTCAAGCGTCATTGGGAATGCTCTGTTCGGAAGACGAGATTGGAGTTGGTGAATGCCACGACGGCATCATCGAATTGGAGCCAACGTGGAACCCTGGAACAATCGCAGCGGACGTTTACGCCATTCAGGTCGATCACGTCTTAGAAATCGGACTCACTCCTAACCGGACTGATGGTATGAGCCACTGGGGAGTTGCGCGTGATTTAAGAGCGGGGCTACTCCATGGAACCGTCGAAGGATGCCAAGAAGATACTGAAGGCATCGTGTTACCGGAATCCAGGCCCTTGGCTGCCGCATCCAATTCTGGGGAAATCAAGCTATTCGTAGATTATCCTGAAGGATGTGCTGCCTATTACGGATTGCTTTTAGATGGCATTGCGGTTGGTCCTTCCCCTGTGAAAGTTCAACGTAGGCTCCGAGCCATCGGCATTGCTCCTCAGAACAATGTAGTAGACGCGACGAATTATGTCCTTCATGAAATGGGACAGCCCTTGCACGCCTTTGATGCTGACTCAATTGCTGGCGGGGAAGTCCACGTGCGGAGAGCCGCGAAGGGTGAAAAACTCACGACCTTGGATGGTGTTGAGCGAGCACTACATGGAGATGACATGGTCATCGCAGACACAGACAAAGCGCTTTGCTTAGCCGGTGTATACGGAGGCCAAGACAGCGGCGTAAGTGATTCTACACACCGCGTTTTATTGGAGTCAGCTTGTTTTGACCCTATTGTTGTCCGCAAAATGGCGAGGCGTCATGGACTATCAACCGATGCCTCTTTTCGATTCGAGCGCGGCGTAGATCCCCTTTCAGTTCGCAACGCCTTAGAGCGTGCCGCATTCCTTCTCGAATCGTGGTCTGGAGCAGATCCAGCTAAATTGATCGAGGTTGAAGGACTGGCACTGCCGATTGCCTCAAACATTGCGCTTGACTGGGCATACCTCACCACAATGGTTGGAATTGAATTGGACAAAAAGCGCGTTCTGGACATCTTAAAAGACTTGGATATCGAGACGACCGCACAGAACGAAAAAGGCATCACCGTGAGCGTTCCCGCCTACCGCCGAGATGTAACGCGGCCAGCCGACCTCGTTGAAGAAATTTTGCGCATCCATGGCTTCGACAAGATCCCCATGCCGAAGCGCATTTCATCCGCCATGCAGGTTCGTGGAGAAGTGAACGCGGAACGGTTTCGGAATCAAATTGCCAACACCTTGGTAGGAAGAGGGTTTCAAGAGATTATAAGCAATTCCATGACCAAGTTGTCCTATGCGGAGGCCTTGATCAACGATTTATCAGATGAAGAGATCAACGCAAAGGATCACATTGCTTTGCTCAATCCGTTGAGTGCCGATTTGGGCGCTATGCGCCAATCTCTCCTTTTTCAAGGATTGGAAGCGATTGCGCGTAACAGAAACTTCCAGCATCCCGATTTGCGGTTGTTCGAACTCGGCAGAACGTACCGGAGGCATTCGGGAAAGGATTCCGACGCTTCCGATTTGACCACACATTTTGAAGAAACCGAGAGGCTTTCCTTGTGGATGACAGGACGAACCAATCCAGAAAACTGGAACCAGGACACGGGTTCAGTGGATTTTTATCAATTAAAGGAAGAAGCCGTCACGATTTTAGATGCTCTCGGGATTCAAGGCCGCACTGAAACCGTAGCCAACACAGGTGTTTTATCCGATGGTATCGACCTTTACAAAGGAGATATACGGTTAGGCCGTATGGGCGTTGTCAATCCCCAAGTCACAGCGTTGTGCGATGTGCAACAGGCTGTCTTTTGGGCCGATTTTCTTCTGGAGCCTTTGCTCATGGTTTCCAGTCGCAGCACAATCCAAGCAAAGGATCTCCCTAAGTTCCCGAGCGTCCGCCGTGATTTATCCCTGCTGTTGGAGAAAGGAACGTCGTTCGGAGCCATTCGCGATGCGGCTTGGCAAGCCGAAAAGCACCTGTTAAAGCGGGTTGGATTATTCGACGTCTATGAAGGCGATAAACTGGATGCCAACCAAGTTTCTTATGCGATATCTCTGACTTTGCAAGACGAGAGAAAAACACTCACAGACAAACGCATCGATCAATGCGTTCAACGTATTCTTGAGTCGATTACGAACCTTACAGGAGCCAAACTCAGGTGAAGAAGACATTTCACGAACCTCCGGTTCAGAAAACCTATGTGGGCTATAGCCTTGCCATCCAGCTCGTCCGGTCTGCTGTTTCGCGTTTCCATCGAATGGAGGGTGCTGAGGGCAGCGACCTGATCCCCGGCACGAATGTTCCGATGATCATGGTCTCGAACCATCAAAACGGATTGATGGACCCCCTCATTAGCTGTGTGCTCGCTGCGAACCATCAAATTCATTGGCTCACACGCGCAGATATTTTCAAAAAGCCGCTCATTCGAAAGTTGCTCTTCAGTTTCAATCAAATGCCCATTTTTCGGCAGCGTGATCGACTGAGTGATGCCAAAGAACGAAACCAAAGAATTTTTGAAATCTGCGTTGATCGGCTGAGTATAGGATCCACCATTGGGCTTTTCCCCGAAGGGAACCACCAAGCAATGAAAACGCTGCGTCCCTTGAAACGAGGTGTCGCCGATATGGTCGCACTGTCGTTGCGGCGTAATCCCGAGATGGACAATCTGGTTCTGTTGCCCGTAGGCATTGACTACGAGCAAGCTGACGCCATGCAGCGCAGACTTCGATACCGCGTTGGAACACCCATCGTTTTCAAGGATCTCTTTGATTCAGAAACCGGAGAATTCGACCAAAAAACCTTTTTGGCTCGCATTTATTCGGCCTTGGACAACCTCATGGTCAACCTTCAGCCGGAAGAACGCTATCCCATGCTCATTGACTTTGTTCGCGCCATGCGAACCACTGAGCTTACGAACGACGAATGGTTTGATGCTCAACGACTTATGATGCGATTCCGTTCGCTGAAAGCATCCGACTGGAAGGGCATCGAAGAAGCACATCAGCAGCTGAATGCCTCGGGAATTCTTGACGCAGCACGACCCGAAGACCTGAGTCTGGACGAACATTCCAGCAGGTCATCCAAGTGGTTTACCTGGTTACTCGCTCCCCTTGCTTTTATCGGTGGTCTTCCGTCCTTTCCCTTAGCCTTTGTCATCCAAAAACAAAGCCAAAAACGAGTCAAAGAAGTGGCCTTCATGAGCACATTCAAAATGTCGACTAGCATGTTTTTGTTCCCCATTTATTGGTGGATTCAATCTTTTGCTGTCGCGTTGATTGTCGGTGCTTTTAGCGACGGATGGAGCTGGACAGCTATGTTTGGCTGGTATACCTTCAATATAGTAGGAAGCCGAATCGCAGGGTTTTGGTATGGTTTGTATCTCGACTGGAAAGGGATGGTACAGGCACGAAAGGTTTGGAATGACCCCACGTCGAAGCAGATTTGGTCCAACTACGTGCACGCCATTCGAAGCGTGACTTCTGAATAACATTGATTTTAGATGAGCCAAACTGCCAACCGATCTAGCAATTCGCATCGCATTCAAGGAATGCAGCACATCGGTATAGCCGTGACCGACATGGATCGGTCTCTGCGATTGTACCGTCAACTCTTCGGAATGGACATCCCCTTTTTTGATTCGGTACAGGAAGCTCCGTTGATGGACAGTCACACGCGAGGTGAGACCATTCTCAAGCGAGCAAGTATGGTGCTGAACCTCCAAGGAGGCTGCGCATTTGAAGTATTGCAGCCAACTTCTTTTGAGCCTAAACCGGCTTCATGGGAGATCGGCTTAGGTGATCTTGGAATTGCAGTGGTTCAAATGAAAACGAAGGACATTGTCCGAATGCACAAGCACGCGCTTCAATTCGATGATGTGAATTGTGACGATAAACTCACCACCACCCCTTGGGGTGACCCCACCTTCTTCTTGAACGATTCGGACGGCAATGTTTTTCAAATTTTAGAGGCTTCAGATTCCTTTGCTAAAACAGGCCATGCATCGGGAGGCGTATTGGGGTGTACAATCGGTGTTTCTGACATGGAAACCTCACTAAAATTGTACGCGACCACCCTCGGCTACAGTGAAGTTCTGTACGATGAGACTGCCGTACAAAGTGATTGGTCACACCGCCCTTATGGTTCTGAAAACTACCGCCGTGTGCGCTTGACGCAGCCCAACCCAGGATCCGGCGGGTTTGGGCCACTGACCGGTCGGACCTTTATCGAGCTGATACAAGCGAAAGACCGCTCAGGCCGATTTATTTTCGAAGACCGCATTTGGTGCGATACGGGGTTTGCTCATCTCGGCTTCGATGTTCGCGGTATGGAAACACTCGGTAAAACCTTATCTGCAGAAGGGTTTGGATTCCGCTGCGACACTGCAGACGCCATTGGAATGGGTGAAACTAAAGTCCACTGCACTTACATCGACGATCCCGACGAATGTTGGTTGGAAATGATTGAAGTCTACAAAATTCCGATTATCGAGAAATGGGGTTTGTTTCTGGATGTTCAAAAACGCGGTGCTGATGAATCGCTTCCTCGATGGATGCTGCACGCATTAAAGTTCAGCCGGATTCGCGATTGAATCATTGGTCACTATTCCTTCACAATCTCTTCACATGGACGACACGATAGAAATTGAATCTTTGGAGAAAGACTCGCACGTGCCTGAGCAGACGATATTATTGGTCGATGACGAACCGGATATTTTAGAATTCATAGGGTTCAACCTGATGCAAGCTGGATATGCTGTCCGGAGCGCGAACAATGGTCAAGAAGGATTGGAATTGGCCTTAGAGATCAAGCCTGACTTAATCTTATTGGATGTCATGATGCCCAAAATGGATGGCATTGAAGCCTGTATCCACATTCGAAAAGAACCTTCATTGTCTCATTGTCTGGTGGCCTTCTTAACTGCCAGAGGCGAGGACTATAGCCAAGTCGCTGGGTTTGATTCCGGAGCAGACGACTACATTCTCAAGTCCATCAAGCCGCGGGTTTTGACAAGCCGAATCAAAGCCCTGCTACGTCGTGCAAAAAACATTTCATCTGAATTACAGCTCAGAGAGCACAATGGCATTTCCATTGATCGAGAACGCTATTTGGTCATTCAAAACGGCAAGAAAATCAACCTCCCCAAAAAGGAATTTGAATTGCTGAGCTTACTGTGGTCTGAGCCTGGGAAGGTCTTCACTCGCGATTCGATTTTAACTACAGTTTGGGGGAATGACGTGATTGTTGGTGACCGCACCATCGATGTCCACATCCGTAAACTTCGATCCAAAATTGGGAACAAGTGCATAGAAACAGTTCAGGGCGTTGGCTATAAATTCGACTCGTGAATTCTGAACTAACTCCAAAAGAAGTTGCCCAAAAAACTTCTCCAATCATCGCTGCGCTGAGTGCGATTGTGTGCATTGTAATGCTGCACGCGTTGGACTCAATCCACCTGTGGGCAATGGCCATTTTAGTTGGTCTCGTTATGGAGTACGTGAGCTCTATGCTCATTGAATGGTCCGTAAACAAATTCGTCTACAATCGCGTTCAAATGCTCTCTGAAGCCATAACCAAGGTGAAAGAAAGCAGTGGTGCCCAAGTGCAAACAATCGCATCGGCTGAGAATAAGGATGACAATCTCGATCTGGTTGAATGGGCCAATCAGCAAGTCGAATCCATCCAGAAGATGCATGCGAAAGATAATTTCCGGAAAGAATTTATCGGCAATTTGGCACATGAACTCAAAACGCCTCTCTTCAATATTCAAGGCTTTGTACTAACACTTTTGGAAAGTGATTTAGAAAACAAAGAGCTGAACCGAAAATTCTTATCCAAGGCAGCAAAAAACATTTCTCGGATGGCCGAATTGCTCGAAGATTTGGACACCATTGCACGTTTGGAGTCTTCTAGTTTCGAGATGCGGCTAGAACCTCATAGCATCACTTCTATGATTCGCGATTCTTTAGAAAGTGTAGAAGCCAAAGCGCAACAGCACGGCATTTCGTTGTCTCATTCCATTGAATCCGCCATCGAAGATGAGCCCATGGTACTCTGTGGCGGGAGTCAAATGCGGCAGGTTCTGGTCAATTTAATGGGGAACTCCATCCACTATGGCAAACCCGAAGGATCCACACATGTGACGCTTTCAATCAAGGACCAGTTCGTTCAAGTCCTAATCCAGGACGATGGCATTGGAATCTCTGAAGAGGATCAAGCCCGCATCTACGAACGATTTTATCGTGTGGACCGCAGCCGTTCTCGCAATTCTGGCGGTTCTGGACTAGGCTTGGCGATTGTCAAGCACATCTTGGAAGCGCATGGTCAAGAGATTCAGGTCACGTCGAAAATCGGAGAAGGGACTCGTTTCTCCTTTCAACTTCAGCGCATTCCAGCAGGGGCAATCTCCTAACCTCAGCGTTGGAGCAGGCCTGAACCCGCTGCATTGACATAGGGGTTGGAGTCCTTTTCGGCACCGATCGTCGTCGATGGACCATGTCCCGGCCACACTTCGAAGGAATCGGGCAGTTCAAAAAGTTGATTTTCGATACTCTTCGCTAGGACCGTTCCGTCTCCACCGGGGAGATCCGTACGCCCCACACTTCCCTGGAACAGCACGTCCCCCCCAATAACCCATTCTTGATCGTGATTCACAAAAATCACATGTCCCGCTGAGTGACCCGGAGCGCAACGCACTTCTAAACGGTGCATTCCACATGCAATCAGACTCCCATGGCTCCCTAAATCCGGCCCACGTTCAGGCAACTTGTCCATTTGCACCCCATATAGTTCGGCGGCCCTCGGAGCCTGGTCCCACGTCAGATTATCCGTTGGATGCAAGCGGGGTGAAACACCCCATTGGTCAAACACCCAAGCCAAACCCAAAACATGATCCAAATGAGCATGGGTAAGAACACATTGTACAACCTCAACGCCAAGCAATTCACACTGCGTTTTAAATTGATGCTGTTCGTCAGCATTGCTCATGCCTGGGTCAAAAACGGTCGCGTCACCGTTGCCGTGATCAAGTAAATAAGTCTGTTCACCAAAAGCGTTGAACGTAAATGTGTGGAGTTGGCTCATCAGGCAGTAATTTCGGGTTGCATGCGATCGCAAAGCTATCTCAATCGGTTGATTCTCCTTGCCCTGATGTTTATTCATGGCGTCACCGGTATGCGAGGGCAATTCCATGATGGATCCAATGTAGAATTCGGAAAGAACCGCGTTCAATACCAATCATTCGATTGGCAGTACTTCCCCATTGATGGAGCAGAAGTGTACTACTATCAAGGAGGAAAGGCACTCGCCTCTCATGTGGTAATTGACGCCCCTCGTTGGATCAAAGATGTCGAAGAACTTCTAGACCGAACCATTGAGAAACCCCTTCAATTCTTAGTGTTCAACAAGCAAGAAGATTTTAGACAATCCAATATTGGTGGTTCCAGTACCGAAGACGAGAACATCGGAGGAACGGCCCTATTGGTAGGTTCCAAGATTTTTCTTTTCGGAAAAGGTGAGAGCGCATTGCTGGAAAAGGACGTTAAAAAAGGACTTGCAGAGTTGCTCTTCAATCAAACGATGAACGGAGGTTCATGGCAAGATGCCTTGCGCAACAACTCGGCCATGAGTTTTCCGGGATGGTATACCGAAGGGCTTTACTCCTATGTCAGCGGTCCCTGGTCATCTGAGGTTTCCATGCATGTCAAGGACGCCGCACGTTGCGGATTGATCCATGATGCCTCACGTGCAACAGAAATCAATACTCCTTGGGTTGGGCATGCCATTTGGAAGTACATCGCTGATGTGTTCGGCGAACCCGTTATCGCCAATGTTTTGTACATGACACGGGTCACCCGGAGCATCGAACAGGGCATTCAATATGCCACTGGAATGAGTTTGGACATGTTGTTTGCAGAAGCGAGCCAATACCACCTTTCCGGGACGACAACCCCGGAGTTCCTTCCCCCTTTAATCTCTAAAAAAGACCTGAGACGTTCACAAACGATGGGTGGAGACATTCCTTTCAACCTGAAGAAACACCTGCAATACAGGGCATTTTCGATGCATCCTGACGGTCAACGCGCTGTTCTTGTCAGTGAAGAACGGGGACAAATCACCCTGTGGTACGTTGATTTAATTGCAGAAACCAAGAAACGTATTGGCCGACATGGCCATAAGATTGACCGTGTACAAAATGACACCTATCCCGTCATTGCTTGGCACCCGAAAGGCCGAATATTGACCTATACGCTCGAAGAAAAAGGCAGCAACTTCCTCGTGAATGTGGACTTGACTTCGTTGCAATCGGAACGCAAAGAGCTCTTCCAAATTGATAAGGTTCTGAGCATGGCTTATGCTCCAGATGGAATGACGATGATCTGGAGTGCGATGAGAAATGGCCAGTCAGACTTGTACCGTTATCAGGTCCTGAGCAACAATCAGCGGGCTCTTTGGTCAGACCCCTTTGATGATCTCGACCCTGTTATCTCAGCCGATGGAAGTACCATTTGGTTTGCGTCAAACCGACCGAACACCGACTTGACTCTATCCCATCAGTTGGGACAGCCCATCGCCAATACACACGATCTCTTTGCCCTGGATTGGGACGCTGAAACCCCTTCATTAACCCACTGGGTTCAAACACCCGAAGCTGACGAACGCCAGCCCCAAATTCAAAGCGAAAAAAGCATTTCATTCTTGACACATCACCCCGATGGGAGTCAAGATCGTTCCATCTCCTGGCGTGATAGCAGCATTGCCTCGATTGATACGACCATCCATTACCGGTGGTTCACCCAGACCCGTATTGCCGAAACGTTGGAAGAACCGATCGTACGTTTTCAGGAAGTCCCTTCAATTGAATCGGTGCTGACCACGACGCTTTTACACGGCCACCTCTACTGGAGATTGCAAGCACACAAAGCGGAAGACTTTGAAGGGCAAACACGTCAATCCAAGTCTTTCGAACCCATGAAAACGCTCGAGTTGGATTGGGATTGGTCCCCGAACGTTACAGAAGCCGATTTTCGGGCCTACGCTTTTGGACCTTGGAAGCCTGCAGGGAAAAAGACCGGTTCCAACGAGGTATCCTCCGAAAATAAAGTTGCGGCGAACGCTGGAGGAAGTGCCGATGAATACGCTTCGCCTTTTGTCCTTCCCAAGCCGCGTAATTATCGGTTGAATTACGCCATCGAATCCGTTAAAGCTCAACTGGACAATTCCTTTGGCAACAGCTTCTACCAACCTTATAGTGGTGCGATTGCATTGCAACCGGGGCTTGGCGGATTGACCATGACCTCAATCTCTGACTTGTTTGAGGATAGGCGATTTACGGTTGGGTTTCGTCTTGCAGGCAGCTTGGAAAACAGCACCTACGCCATGGCATATTCCGATCTTGCAAAGCGGTGGGATAAATCATGGAGCCTAGAGAGACAGGGCATTACGCAGGCGTCCAATGGCAATCAAAGTCTCATCAAGACGCACATCCATCTATTGCGTCACCGCCTCACGTATCCATTTGATGAAGTCAGGAGCCTCCGCCTTCAAGGCGTTATGCGGTTGGATCGGAATGTTCCGCTTTCGATCGACGCTTACAACCTGAGAGCAGGGACGTCATTCACCACACAATGGGGTGCTGAAATCGCCTATGTTTTCGACAGTTCGCGCAAACGGAGTTTGAACATCCGCGAAGGAACACGCTACCGTATTTGGGCCGAATATTTACTCACTGAATTCAATAGTGACAATACCTTTGGGACTTTCGGTTTTGATTTCAGGCACTACAAACCTCTTTTTCGCGACATTATTTTTGCTGTACGAGCAGCTGGAAACTGGTCTTTGGGCAGTCAAAAACTCCTTCATTTTATGGGTGGAGTTGATAACGTTCTGTCCTTAAAAGGACCCGCATCATCTCCGATTGACCCCAATACAGCCTATGCTTTTCAGACCCAATCAACTCCAATTCGCGGTTTTCAGCAAAACGTGCGCAATGGATCGAACATGGCATTGGTCAATGCTGAAGTGCGGATTCCTATTTGGTCTACCCTTTCCAGTCAATCAGTCGAATCTGATTTATTGGAGCATCTTCAGTGGGTCGGCTTTGCCGACGTAGGCTCAGCTTGGAACGGCAAGCACCCCTATGACACGGCCAACACTTTCAACGAGATTACGGTCACCCAAAACCCCATCACAGTCACCATCGACAACAACCGCGAGCCCATCATTTGGGGAACTGGTTTTGGACTGCGGTCCTACCTGTTCGGTTATTGGGTTCGGGCTGATTGGTGCTGGGGGGTAGACGACAGTCGTTGGCAAGACCGCTTATTTGTACTCTCACTTAACTTGGACTTCTAAATTTAAAAGCATGGACATCAGCACTGCACTTCTTTTGTTGGCCATCGGCCTCATCGCCGGCATAGCTGCAGGCTTTGTCGGCATAGGTGGCGGCATGATCATTGTTCCCGCTTTGGTTTTTGGTCTGGGGATGACCCAACACATGGCTCAGGGAACCTCGCTCGCTATGATGCTTCCTCCCATTGGGATATTGGGCGTCATGAACTACGCGAAAGCCGGCGAAATCAACATCAACTATGCGCTCTTGCTGGCGCTCACTTTTATCCTTGGCGCTTGGCTGGGTAGCCGTTGGTCTTTAAAAATTAACGCGTCAATCGTACGCTTAATTTTCGCTGTTTTCATGGTGTTAGCGGCCATTCGTATGGCCATAAAATCAATCACAGAGCTGAGTAACCCAATGGGTTGACTCTCGATTAATTAGCAAATACACTGAGAAACTTAATGCGTGCCAAACGCATCTCCTCTTCACTGTAAGCATCTCCGTATTCTTGAATGAGTGCCTCGACACCTTCATCTTCGGAGTCCTTGAGGAAGTCAAACAATTCGTCCAAGCTATCATCATCAAGGGTTTGATCCAAGATGTAGTCCAAATTGACGCGGGTTCCTGCAGAAACAATCCCTTCTATTTCGCCCATCAAATCAGCGCGGCTCATGTTGAGATCCCGTGCGATATCAGCCAGCTCAATCTTACGGTCTATGCGCTGAATGATGTGTACTTTATTGGATGAACGGCTCGATGATGAGCGCACCAACAAGTCAGAATCGCGTTCGATCCCCTCATCTTCAACGTAGGCCTTAACCAGATTCAAAAATGGGCCTCCATATTTCTTGGCTTTCCCTGTTCCAACCCCAGAAATTCGCAGCAACTCATCTTCCGTAATGGGATAGTGAATGGCCATTTCATCCAATGAGATATCTTGGAAAATCACATACGGTGGAAGAGACTCCTTATCTGCCAACTCTTTTCTCAAAGTGGTCAGAAGCGTCCGCAATTTCGTATCCAATGCTCCTCCTTCACCTGAGCGCGTTTGGCTCATTGAATCCATAAAATCAACATCAGAAAAGTCGCGTTCTTTTGCAACGATCACAGGCTTGGGATTGGTCAAAAAAGCCATCCCTCGATCCGTGATTTTCAACGTGCCATAGGTCTCAATTTCCTTTCGGATCAATCCGAGCACGAGCATCTGACGAATAATTCCGTTCCAGTGACGCGGTTCTTGATCCTCCCCTCGTTTCCAAAAGGAACTCTCAGTGCCCTTGTAGTCTTGAATCTCCCGGTTTTCTTCTCCGCACAGAACGCCCGTAATAAAAGGCGACCGGAATTTCTGCTTGTGCTCAAGAATCAAACTCAGTATCAAATGGACTTCTTCTTGACCATCGCGCATCTTAGGCGGATTAGCCATGTTGTCGCAATTAATAGCCCCAGGTCCGTTGACCTCATCAAATTCTTCTCCAAAATAATGGAGCAGGAATTTCCTACGTGACATGGAAGTCTCGGCATACGCCATGACCTCTTGTAACAGTTGATGACCAATTTCTTGTTCAGCGAGCGGCTTTCCTTGTAAAAATTTCTCAAGCTTTTCAATGTCTCGATGCGAATAGAATGCGATGCAATGCCCTTCTCCACCGTCTCTCCCCGCTCTTCCAGTCTCCTGATAGTAACTCTCCAAAGACTTGGGCATATCATAGTGAATCACAAACCGCACGTCCGGCTTGTCAATTCCCATCCCAAAAGCGATGGTCGCAACGATGATGTCAACATCCTGCATCAAGAACTGGTCTTGAATTCTGCTTCGTTGATGCGCATCCATTCCGGCATGATACCCCAACGCCTTGATGCCGTTTACTTGCAACAGCTCCGCAATCTCTTCAACTTTCTTTCGACTTAAGCAGTAGATTATGCCACTTTTCCCAGCGTGCTTCTTTGCATGGCGCACAATCTGCTTCATCGCGTCCTTTTTGGCGCGTATCTCATAAAAGAGGTTCTCTCGATTGAATGAAGCTTTGAAAAGCATCGCATCCTTCATCTCCAGGTTTTTCTGGATGTCAGTTTGCACTTTAGGAGTTGCCGTAGCTGTTAAAGCAATGATCGGGACATCAGCGATTTGCTTCACGATGGCTCGGATTCGTCTGTACTCCGGACGGAAGTCATGTCCCCATTCCGAAATACAATGCGCCTCATCGACCGCAACAAAACTGATTCGAATGCTTTTCAGAAAATTGATATTATCCTCTTTCGTCAAGCTCTCAGGAGCAACATAGAGCAGCTTTGTCAAACCGGTAGACACGTCTTCACGCACCTGTATGGCATCAGCCTTGGACAAACTTGAATTCAGAAAGTGCGCAATAGAATCTTCTTCGTGGTGGCCACGAATGGCGTCTACCTGATTTTTCATCAAGGCGATCAAAGGAGAAACCACAATGGCCGTTCCTTCCAACATCAAAGCAGGCAATTGATAGCATAGGGACTTACCGCCACCTGTAGGCATGATGACAAAGGAGTCTTGGCCGCGTAAAACGCATTCCACGACTTCTTCTTGCTCCCCCTTGAATTCATTGAATCCAAAGAATCGGCTGAGCGCCACTGAGGGCGACATTTCCGCTGTATTCATCAATCAGACATTTGGTGCCGGTTTTCACCGGACGAAAGTTTTAGCTTTGCGCTATTGAAAGATACACAACTTCTCGCCGCAATCGACACGCCTATCTAACGCTTCAACTCTACCAACTTGAATACGCCTTCACCAAAGCTCACCATTCTAGAACGGGCACGCCTGACTCTTCAGTTGGAGAGTGATGCCGTCCGTCAACTAATGACGCAGCTCGATGATGACTTCGAGTCGGTCGTATCACATCTTTTGCAATTCAAGGGCAGGGTGATTATCACCGGAATTGGCAAGAGTGGCATCATCGCTCAAAAACTCGTTGCCACATTCAATTCAACCGGGACACCGGCCGTCTTCATGCACGCAGCCGATGCAATCCACGGAGACTTGGGCCTTGTGCAAAAAGAAGACGTGGTTTTGTGCATTTCAAAAAGCGGCAATTCCCCTGAGATCAAGGCGCTCACCCCCCTGATTCATAGCCTGGGTGCGCCGTTGATTGGAATGGTAGGTAACACCGATTCACATTTAGCGCTCCAAAGCCGTTGGGTATTGGACGCTACAGTAGAAAAGGAAGCCTGCCCATTGGACTTGGCCCCAACGTCAAGCACAACCGCTCAAATGGCCTTGGGAGATGCCCTAGCAACCTGTCTCATGGAGGCTCGAGGTTTTCGCGGAGAGGACTTTGCTCAAGTTCACCCAGGAGGAGCACTTGGCAAACGACTTTATGTTCGGTTGGCAGACTTGGTTTCAACAGAAAGAAAGCCACAAGTCGATGTCACCACATCACTTCAGGAGTCCGTCCTTGAAATGAGCGCTGGACGTTGTGGAGCTACCGCCGTAATGGACGGAAACATGCTCGTTGGTATCATCACCGATGGAGACATCCGTCGCTCCATTGAAAAAGGACTTTCTCCTAGCACTCCGGCACGAGACATCATGTCGACCTCACCAAAGACGATGGAATCTAACCAATTGGCCGTTGAAGCATTCCAATGCATGGAATCCACATCCATCACACAAATCGTAGTGCTTGAGCAAGGACACTACCAGGGCATGGTCCATTTGCATGACATCCTAAAAGAAGGGATTTATTAATCCGTCAGCATCCACCATGGCATTGGATCAACCCACAGAGAAAAAAACCGAGGAAGCCGAGATGGGCTTTTTGGACCATTTGGAAGAATTACGCAAACGACTCTTTTGGTCGGCTGTCTTCATTCTTTCGGCAGGAATCACCTTGTTTATCTGCAAGTCTTGGCTTTTTGAAACGGTGCTTTTCGGTCCACGACGGATAGATTTTGCGAGTTTTAGAGCGTGGTGCTGGTTGTCGGAAACAATCGGTGCTGGACAAACACTGTGTGTTCAAGAGATTCGCTATGAGCTGATCAACACCACCATGCTGGGGAATTTCACCACGCACATCCTAGTCTCTGCAATTGGAGGCTTCATCATCGCATTTCCTCTTGTCTTTTGGCAAGGTTGGCTGTTCATTCGGCCCGCACTGAAAATGGCAGAAGTCAAAGCAGCCAACGGCATCGGCCTGAGCTCTTCCGCCTTGTTTTTCACTGGAGTCGCTTTTGGCTACTGGGTCATCGCCCCCCTGTCATTGCAATTTCTAGGCAACTATGAACTCGGAGATGTGGAAGCTCGGATTTCCGTGATGTCCTATATGAAGACCATCGCCTCCATTACTTTGGCCGCTGGATTGATCTTTCAACTCCCTGTAGTGGTCTACTTCCTAAGCCGAGCAGGCCTGGTCACTCCTGAAATCCTCAAGTCGTACCGACGACACGCCTTGGTCGCCATATTGATTATCGCCGCAGTGATCACTCCTCCGGATTTAACCAGCCAAGTGCTCGTTGCATTGCCTGTATTGGTGCTCTACGAAGTGAGCATCGTCATTTCTCGACGCGTGGTCAATCGAAATGCTGAACGCGCCTAATCTTGATGAAGCCCCCGATTCTCTTTTTGATTCTCATCTTCCTTGGCTCCATCACCGGGTGGTCTCAAAATACGACTGTTTCAGGGCGCGTATTTGATGTGAGCAATGGGAAAGCGCTTCCGTATGTCAATGTATCATTCAGCGCGTCTGGAGAAGGCGTTGCAACCAATGAAAACGGAGAGTATTTTCTGACCACACCCCGACGCCCTGGAATGCTTTACGTTAGTTTTTTGGGATATGGCAGCCAGTCGTTGAATGTTACCCGAGGCATCAAGCAGAAGCAAAACATTGCGTTGGAACCCCGTCAAGTCACATTGATTGCGGCTGAAGTCCGTCCTGATCCAGAAGCCGTAAATCCCGCCAAACCTTTTATGCAAAGGGTTTTGGAGGCCAAAGCACAAAACGATCCTTCACAGCTCCCTGCGGCAAAACAAAAAACGTTTACACGCATTGAACTAGACGTTAATGATATCAGCGAAGAGCAAAGAACACGGTGGTATTGGGGGCCTTTTTCATGGGTGTTCGATTACATGGACAGTTCTGAAGTCCGAACCGCGCTCCCTCTCATGATCGGAGAGTCCATTGGGACTGTTCATACTGCGCGTAATCCAACGCGTAAGCAAGCCGTGATTGAAGCTGCTCGAATGAGCGGACGGATCACAGGAGGAGACAATCCATCTGAATTGAATGCCCGTTTTCCAGAGATCAATCTCTATCAGAATCGCTTGTTGATGCTGAACCGGGCCTTCACTTCACCGCTGCATGATCGGGGAAATGCGCACTACCGGTATTACATACTCGACACGCTCGACATTAATGAACGCGCGGCAATCCACCTCGCCTTTGTTCCGAAGCGCAAGGGAGAACTAACATTCGAAGGCGAATTGTGGATTGACACGTTGAGTCTTTCTCTTGCCCGTGTTGAGGCGAATCTTAGTGAATCCGCCAACGTCAACTATGTCCGTTCATTTAGCTGGAAACAAGAATTCCAACCCATTCAGAAAGATGCTGACAC
Organism: uncultured Flavobacteriales bacterium; assembly: GCA_913041135.1. Lineage (GTDB taxonomy): Bacteria > Bacteroidota > Bacteroidia > Flavobacteriales_D > Sanyastnellaceae > UA16. Next base: position 19,998 of record CAJWIF010000009.1, on the reverse strand, counting down.
GACAGTCGCTTGGATGTTGTCCCACGAATCCATGCTCATTGACATGAGCCTCACTGATCGGACACTCGGAGCGTATCTCCGGCGTACGATTGACTTCAGCGAAAGCGCTTGGGCAGATGCCTGGCCCGATTCTGTTTGGACGGGTGGTCGCGATATGATATTCGCTATCAATTCCACAGCCGTTTCCGAATCTGACTGGTCGGGATTGCGGCCAAAGCCGCTTTTGGAAAGAGAAAGCCGCATCTATGAAATGGTGGACTCCGTTCAAAACATTCCGGCCTATCGTTGGGTCAAAAAACTGGCCTATCTCGGGGCTACAGGATATGTAATGACAGGCCCTTTGGAATGGGGGGCATGGTGGTCCGCCTACACGAAAAACCCCACCGAAGGCGATCGGTACCGACTGGATCTGCGGACTTCGAATGCCTTCAGTAAACGTTTCATGCCGGGCATTTTCGTCGCATACGGAACGTTGGACCACCGCTGGAAATCCGGACTTAATCTTCGGTTTATCCTCCGGAAATCGCCGCGCACCGAAGCTAATTTCGAAATCAAAAGAGATGTAGAGCAATTTGGGATGAACGGATTGCTCGACCAAGGGGAAGTCTTCACTTCCCTGCTCAGAACAGGTTCGATCGCCCCACTGTCGGAAGTCATTCGCGCTGAGGCCAGCCTCTTGCATGAATTCGGAAAGGGGTTTAGTGGATTTGTGGAAGGCCGTCATCGCCGAGTTGCCGCCATTGGTGACTGGGACTTTAAAGATCCTGAAGACGGTTCTCCCCTTGATCAATTGATCACAACTGAATTCACCGGTATACTCCGATACGCTTTCCAAGAGCGATTCGTCAGTGGAGAGTTTGAGCGCATCAGCTTGGGCACGGAGTGGCCCATTGTTACCGGAACGGCAACGTGGGGACTGCCCGGAGTTCTTGGCTCGCAATACAACTACCTCCGATCAACGCTCGACGCTGAAGACGTTGCGCGCATCGGACTGGTTGGACGCGTTGAGTGGTTGGCGCAAGCAGGAAAGTACTGGGGGTCGGCTCCATACCCTTTGATGGAAGTGGTCGCTGCAAGTGGAACATACTTCATGACTCCGGAGTCGTTCAACCTGTTAAACCCCCTTGAATTGGTCACCGACGAGTGGATCAAAGCCTCCGTAGAATGGCACCTCGAAGGGTTTTTCCTCAACCACATTCCATTGCTTCGCCGCATCGGTCTCAGAGAGGTTGCAGGAGTGAAATCAATCGTGGGGAGTTGGGATGCAAAGCACGAAGGTTTGGTGGCACTTCGCGACGGAACGAATGGAATAGCAGCGCCCTATACCGAGTGTTCATTGGGCATTGAAAACATCTTTCGCTTTCTTCGATTAGATGCTGTTTGGCGCACAGACCGGGAGTTTGGGACTGCCGATAGCTGGGGAATTCGAATCGGATTCGCTGCTGAAATTTGAACCATTCGCATTCCGAAACGCCCGATTACCTTTACACCATGGATCGACAGTCTAAGAAACCCATGAAATTACACGCCCGCGGGCTGGTCAAGCAATATGGCCAGCGTCGGGTAGTGGATGGCGTTTCATTGGAAGTGACGCAAGGTGAAGTGGTGGGATTGCTTGGTCCCAATGGAGCTGGAAAAACTACCAGCTTTTATACGGTAGTGGGATTGGTGCAGGCCGATGCAGGCCACGTTTTTCTCGATGACCGTGAAATTACGTCCATGCCCATGTATCAGAGAAGTCGATTGGGCTTAGGATATTTGCCGCAAGAGGCATCCATTTTTCGAAAACTGAGTGTCGAAGACAACATCGCGGCCATTCTCGAATTGCAGACGCTATCCATCAAAGAGCAGAAGGATAAATTGGAGTCGTTGCTCGCTGAATTTGGATTGGAAAAAGTCCGAAAGTCCCGCGGCGATGTTCTCAGTGGGGGGGAAAGAAGACGCACCGAGATAGCGCGAGCGCTTGCGACCGATCCTAAATTTATTTTACTTGACGAACCATTTGCCGGCGTGGATCCAATTGCAGTGGAAGACATCCAACGGATTGTCAATCAACTGCGGTCGAAAAACATCGGAATTCTCATCACGGACCACAATGTTCAAGAGACGCTGCACATCACCGACCGGGCTTATTTGCTCTTTGAAGGGCGCATCCTAAAACACGGTACTGCGGATGAATTGGCTTCCGATGAGCAGGTGAGACGGGTGTATCTCGGTCAGAACTTCGAGCTTCGCCAGCGGTCTCAAGCCTCAGGCTCTCCCGCCTGAGCTTGGCTCCACATTCGGGCAACGTATTTCCCGACAATATCAAACTCAATGTTGACCGGAACGCCCGGTTTCAGTTGGCCCAAATTGGTGTGTTCCCACGTGTAGGGAATGATTGCGACGCTAAACCCACCCGCTGAAGAGTCTACCACGGTCAAGCTAATTCCGTTGATGGTGATGGATCCCTTGGGAACGGTCATGAACTCTGGAGACGTCTCATGGCGAAACGAAAGTTTCCAGCTACCATTCAAGTCAATCACCGATCCCAAAATAGCGGTGGTGTCAACGTGGCCCTGCACAATGTGTCCATCGAGTCGATCGCCAACACGCGTGCACCGTTCTAAATTCACCTTGCCTCCGACAATCCACGATTTCAAATTGGTTCGTTCAAGCGTTTCAGCGATGGCAGTAACGGTATACCGCCCCCCTTCTATTGCCACAACTGTCAAACAGACACCATCGTGGGCAACGCTCTGGTCGATATGCAATTCATCGACAAACGGGGCACTCAATGTGAAGTGAACATTGGTGTCTTCTTGTGCGATGTGTTCCAATCGCCCCATTCCTTCTATAATTCCTGTAAACATCTTGCGGTATTAATCTACAATTGGTGAAACACCTTGCATCAAATGAAGTTCACCAGAGAACTTTTCTTCAACGATGCCTGTCAATCGAATTGTAAAAACCCGAACGGTGTAATAGTAGACACCGTCAGCCGCGAGCAGTGTCGAAGACGTGTTTCCCGCCTGGTGTTCCCCTGTCCAGGCAATCGCAGGGTTGTCTGTCTGGAACACGAGTTCTCCCAACCGGTTGAAGATTCGGGCGTCCACATGGTCGATGAATTTCCACGGAAAAGCCTGGAACGTATCATTCAATCCATCGCCATTTGGACTGAACACATTGGGCAAGAAATAAAAGGGGCAGTTGTCCACACAAATGGTATCGCTCATGGCACTTTCATTTTGACGCAACGTTCCGTCAGGTCCCGGCAGTAAGCTGTCCAGTGCCGTCAAAGCAAAGCAACCTGCCAACGTCCCCAACGCTCCATCTTCATTCCAAACAAAGCTGCTCAACAGGGGGGCGTCCCACGTTTCAAAAGGCTCTAAGGGCTCTCCCAACGTTGGAGCCCAATACAATCGATATCCTTGAACATCGTCTGCACACCCCACAACATCTGCCCATTCCATGCTATTCACTTCATCAGCGCAATCGGAGTCCAATGAAAACACTGGAGGGCATGGGGGAGTGAGATCAAAGGGCTGACCACATGCTTCTTGACTCCAATTTAAAAGCGTCTGGGGAATGCCGTCCCCTTCAAAACCGCCAGATGTTTCTACACGATAACAGTAGGTCATATTGTTCACCAAGCCGGAGTCCACATAGACATTTAACTCGCTATCCGCAATCCATTGGAAAGTCCCGAAATCGTCCGCTCGATAAATCCGGTAAGTTGTGTTGCTCCAAGGAACGTCCGCTTCAACTATCAAGGTGAGGCGGTTGTCATCGGGTTCCAACGTGAGCCAGGGAGAAGAAGCCGGCGATGAAACACCAATCTCACCCGTTCCACTGATTCCGCGGACACGGTATGTCCACGCTGTCGATTCTGAGTCCATAAAGTCATGCAACCACAGGGTGTCTGGAGAATTCAGAAACGGTCCGGAGTTGGTTTGGTGCAAAAGCACTTCGCTCGTGTTTGACTCGCCCACTGGTCGGCCCAACACTTCATAGAAATACGGCCCCGGAAAAACCACGGTGTCAGCATCGGTCGGAGGCGACCAACCCAATTGCACCGATCCCAAAAGGGCATCGGTTGATTCCACCGAAACTTTGGTCATCACAGGAACATCCTTTGCAATGGTTGCGCAAATGGGGTCACTGGACAACGATTCACCGCTACCGGGCCATTCTGTCACGATGCGGTAACAATAAGTCGCTCCATAGGAAAGCGTTGAGGAATCAACCCACACCGTATTGCTCAGACCTTCCACTTGCGCAATCAAATCAAAGCCTATCGACTCCGGAATCCCTGTTTCACAGCTTCCTGGTGACCATTCCAATGAATCAATCCTTCGGTAAATATGGTATGTGCCTTGTTCCACTTTCCAATCCGGCAGATCGTCCAAACAGGTATGCGTACTCCATTCTACGATGACACTGTTGCCCGCCGGCGTGGCTTCTTGCACCTCAACAGCCGGAGCGATGACGTGAATTTGAACCGTTTCCAAATCCATCAAGGTCACTTGGTTGTTGTTGTCCTCAGCCCGTACGACCAGCTGATAGGGTTGCGCACGCACCTCCGCACATTCTGGCAACCAAACAAACTGTCCAATCCCTGCTCCTAAATCACTGAAAACAGCTGGGTTCTCCACCTCCGAAAGCGGACCTCCAATCGCATCTAAATCCAATAAATCTCCATCTGGATCCTCCGCATTGAATACCATAGTCAAGAAAGACCCAGCGACAATGCACGTATCCGCCACCGACTCCAGTTCAGGTGGACGATTCTGACACACCTGAACAGAAATCTGCATATCACGAACTACCTCGCCAACCATGATCAATTGTCCATTCACGTCTCGCCATTCTCGAATCCGGATTGCCACATTGTATTCCCCCGCGATTTGAGGCGTTTCCCAAACCAAATCCCCGTAGACGGGGTCAATACTAAACAAGTCATCCGCAGGACTGACAGCGTCGGGTAAGACGTAATCGGGAATGGGTTCGCTCTCGAATCCTCTGCAGGCTATGAGATCATAACTCAAGATGTCTCCATCGGGATCGTGGGCTCCTGGATTGTGAATCCACGGCTGGAAGAGACAGGCGTTTTGTTGGGCGGGGTTTAACAACTGCACCGAGTTGTTGTGTCCAGCTTGCGGATCAATGATCAATAGCGTTCGAATGGAGAAAGGCACATCAACAGACCCTGGGATATTCAAAACGCCGTCATTTCGGTTGGGGTCTTCTACTAAAATCTCATAGATCCCAGGACCTCCAAAGGTGTGCTGACCCCGATACTGATTGATTTGAACATCGTTGTCCAAAAGCTGCTCCGACTCTCGCTCCAAGCTATCTACGGGAGCTCCATTTTCATCTCCCCAATACAGATACAACCACGGCCTGTCTGCTATAGCGTTGGTCTTTGTGTAGGTTGTAATCAGGATTTCATACGTCAACCCTTCTACATGGGAATACGTGATTTCACCAGCTCGATTGTGGGTTGCTTGAGCAGACCATGACACCCCCATTGCGAAGAGCAATAAAGTCCATCGGAGCTGTGACCAGCTCAACGAAGACCATCCGAAGTGAATTCTTGCAAAATGCATCCGCTCCTGCAAGTTAGGACATGCAAAGCATCCGTTACCTTTGTCCTTGCAAATGGTATCTAAAAAAAACCCAACGCTCGTCGGATTTAGCGCCGGCGATCCCAATGGCATCGGAATTGAAGCCATCGTTCGTACGTTTCAAGATGAACGGATGTTCCAAGAGGCGACTCCTGTTTTATACGCAACCAAGAATTTGGTTGAAGCCGCTCTTGAAATAACCGGACTCGAAAGAACCCTGCCATGGGCGATGGTCGAGAACGCTGAAGCCGCGAAAAAAGACCAGCTCAATGTGGTCTCAATCCAACCTGATCCATGGACTTTGGATTGGGGGAATGTGACTGCGGAGGCCGGTGGATTCGCCATGGCATCATTGGATCATGTCGTCCAGGATTTGGCCGCAACGAAGGTGGAAGTCTTGGTCACAGCCCCCATCCACAAAGAAGCGATGCGCAAAAGCGCATTTGAGTTCCCTGGTCACACGGAATATTTAGCCAACATCGCCAACGTAGACGAAGTCCTCATGCTTCTCGTTGCTGGCGATTTACGCGTGGGTGTATGCACAGGACACATCGCACTAAAGGATGTCTCCTCAGCATTAAAAAGTGATTTGATTGTCAAAAAAGCGAACCTAATGCACGATGCATTGCTGAAGGATTTTGGCATACCCAATCCACGCATTGCGATCCTTGGCCTAAATCCGCATGCCAGTGACAATGGCTTGATGGGAGACGAGGAGAATCAGATAATCGCACCCGCCGTGCGTGAGTTGAGTGATTCTGGGAAGCTTGTGATGGGTCCGTATGCCGCAGATGGGTTTTTCGGCTCGGGTGCACACCGTCAATTCGACGGCGGCCTCGCCATGTATCACGACCAAGGACTTGCTCCTTTCAAAGCCATGAGCTTTGGACAAGGCGTCAACTATACCGCGGGACTTCCTGTAGTAAGAACGAGCCCTGATCACGGTACCGGCTTTGACATTGCTGGAAAAGGAACAGCCTCGGGCGATTCGATGCGAGCCGCTATTTTTCTAGCGCGCGATATCCGGAGCAACCGTCAAGAATTCCGCACATATGGCGCCGACCCGCTTCCCATTCAGCCTAAAAACCGGCGGGATGACGACCGTGATCGCCGGTAAGCCCCTCGATTCAACTCGCGTCTGAAGGGATTGCCTCAAGAATTTGCTGAATCGACTTGTGCAACGTACCTTTGCACTCCCCAAAATCTGGAGTCCCGTGGACCACTTGGCACCTTTTCGAATACCCTTCGTGGGATTGAAGCCTGGAAAACACGAATTTCAGATGGAGGTGGATGCCTCGTTCTTTGATTCTTTTCCTTTTTCAGAAATCTCCAAAGCAGAGGGGATGGTGAATGTTGTACTGGATAAATTAGGCAATGGATTAGATTGCCACGTGAATTTCCAGGGACTTTGCCAGCTCCCATGCGACCGCTGTCTTTCGGACCTTGAACTGCCCTTGACTTTTCAAGAGCGTTTAATCGTACAACTCGGAGGACAAACCGACTTGGAGAATGACATTTGGACCTTAGGACCGGAATTGCATGAATTAAACCTTGCGCAACCGGTTTTCGAATGGATTCATTTGTGCTTGCCTTTCAGACGGGTTCACCCTGATTTGGAAGCATGCGATCCCACAATGGTTGATCATTTAGCTCAATCTAGTAGGAAGGACGAAAAAGGAACTGATGATGGAAACGATGCAATTGATCCTCGTTGGAACGCATTGAAAGACTTGAAATAACCATTTCTCATGGCACATCCTAAAAGACGTCAAAGTAAGTCACGGACTCGAAAGCGACGTACGCACGATTCGTTGACCGCACCCACTGTGGCTACATGTCCTACTACTGGACAGCCTCACTTGTTTCATCGTGCCCACTGGCATGAAGGCAAATTGTATTACAAAGGAAAAATTGTAATGGAGAAGGCCGAGGCCTGATTTCACTACATATTGAATTTGATGGCGCATTGTGCGTCTGAAAAGGGAAGCCCAGGCTTCCCTTTTTTCTTAAAAAGACATTCCTTCCACAGTAATCCACTGCGATATGGGAAAACTTGTTGTTTCTGACATCAAGTCACATTCTATCTTTACTCGCTATTTCCATTACGAAACTGATCAACATGCATGCTGCCATAACTGCCGTTGCTGGGTATTTGCCAGAGGACAAACTAACCAATGCGGATTTGGAAACCATGGTCGATACCAACGACGAATGGATTCGTTCCCGCACGGGCATTGAAGAGCGACGCATTCTTAAGGACCCCAAACTAGCCACTTCGGATATGGGGGCAGAAGCCGTAAAGGAACTTCTCAAAAAACGCGGTATAGACGCGACTGAAATCGACTTGATTATCGTTGCGACCGTCACGGCTGACATGCATTTTCCGGCAACGGCAAACCTCATAGCAGATAAGGTTGGAGCGGTCAACTCTTGGGGGTACGATTTGAGTGCTGCGTGTTCGGGATTCATCTTTGCGCTAACCACGGGAGCTCAGTTTGTTGAAACCGGCCGGTACAAAAAAGTCATCGTCGTTGGCGCTGACAAAATGAGTGCAATCGTCGATTACACGGACCGTACTACGTGCATTCTTTTCGGCGACGGTGCAGGAGCAGTGCTCTTAGAGCCTTCAGAAACGCATGGAGTCATCGACCATAAGCTGCATGTCGACGGAGCCGGAGCTCAGATGTTACGCCAACGAGCGGGCGGGTCTCTTCATCCCCCCACACACGCTACTGTTGACGCGAAGGACCACGTGATTTATCAAGATGGCCAGCCCGTTTTCAAGGCTGCCGTGAAAGGAATGGCTGACGTCAGCTACGAAATCATGCAACGCAACAAACTCGCCGCTGATGACGTCGCTTGGCTTGTTCCACACCAAGCCAATTTGCGCATCATCGATGCCACACAACGCCGCATGGGACTGCCCCGCGAAAAAGTGACCATCAACATACAGAAATACGGCAACACCACTGCCGCCACCATCCCACTCTGTATCCGAGACTGGGAAAGTAAATTTAAGAAGGGTGACAACATCATACTTGCTGCCTTTGGTGGCGGATTTACTTGGGGTGCCGTGTATTTAACGTGGGCGTATGACACGCCCAACAAGGATTGACGCAATCAACTGTTGCACTTTCCCAACTTTTCCTACCTAAATTAGTCTCTTAAATCGTCTGAAAATGACCATTAACGAAATTCAAGATCTCATCAAGTTCATCGCTAAGGCGGGTGTAACTGAAGTCGAAATCGAGAAGCAGGACTTCAAAATCACGATCAAGTCTCCATTGCCAAAGCGCAAAGGAGAGGCTGCGCAAGCAGAGGCTCTGATGCAAGTCCCCCTTTCAATGGCCCCTGTAATGCAGGCGCCTCAACCTGCAGCTGTTGCAGCTGTTGCAGAACAGAGTGCTGAAGAAAAGCAACTGGAAAACTACATCACCGTCAAATCTCCAATGATAGGTACGTTCTACCGTCGATCTGCACCTGATAAGGATGCCTTTGTCGAGGTTGGACAATCCGTCAAAGTGGGGGATGTCCTTTGCGTCATTGAAGCGATGAAGCTCTTCAACGAAATCGAATCTGAAATGACCGGTAAAATTGTCAAGATTCTGGTCGACGACAACTCACCTGTAGAATACGATCAACCATTGTTTTTGGTTGATCCTGCTTGATCTCGAGCACCATGTTCAAGAAAATACTAATTGCCAATCGCGGGGAAATTGCACTCCGCGTGATTCGGACTTGTAAGGAAATGGGCATTAAAACAGTCGCTGTTTACTCGACTGCTGATGCCGACAGCCTGCACGTTCGGTTTGCTGATGAAGCTGTTTGCATCGGGCCTCCCAAGAGCTCCGAGTCCTATTTGGACATCCCTAGAATCATCGCCGCTGCAGAAATAACCAATGCGGATGCGATCCATCCTGGATATGGATTCCTCTCTGAAAACGCCAATTTCTCGCGCATTTGTGCCGAAAACAATATCAAGTTCATTGGCGCAAGTCCTGAGATGATTGAGGCCATGGGGGACAAGGCTTCGGCCAAAGAGACCATGAAAAAAGCGGGGGTACCTACGATTCCGGGTAATATCGGGATTCTGGAAAGCTTAGACGATGCCAAGTCATGTGCTATCGAAATCGGCTATCCTGTGATGCTCAAAGCCACTGCCGGTGGTGGCGGGAAGGGGATGCAGGTTTGTCATGATGAGCCCGGCTTAGAGGAAGGGTGGGAATCTACTCGACGAGAAGCTGGAGCTGCTTTTGGCAACGATGGCATGTACATGGAGAAGTTCGTTGAAGAACCACGTCACATTGAGATTCAGATTGCCTCGGACCAACGAGGGAAGGCTTGTCATCTCTCAGAGCGCGATTGCTCCATACAACGGCGTCACCAGAAACTCGTGGAGGAAACTCCTTCGCCTTTCATGACTGACGAACTTCGTGAGGAAATGGGAACCGCTGCAATCAAAGCGGCCGAGGCGGTGAAGTATGAGGGTGTTGGAACGGTGGAGTTTTTAGTGGATGCCCATCGGGATTTCTATTTTATGGAAATGAACACTCGGATTCAAGTAGAGCACACCATTACAGAAGAAGTCGTGAGCTACGACTTGGTCAAAGAACAGATCAAGTTGGCTGCCGGTGAAAACATCAGTGGAAAGAATCACTATCCTAAAATGCACGCCATCCAGTGTCGGATTAACGCAGAGGATCCGGATAAAAACTTCGCTCCTTGCCCCGGCACAATCAACGTGTATCACGCTCCTGGAGGCCATGGTGTCCGTCTCGACACGCATGTTTATGCGGGATATCAGATTCCGCCTTACTACGACAGCATGATCTCTAAATTGATTGTGGTAGCTCAAACACGTGATGAAGCCATCAAGAAGATGCAGCGCGCATTGGATGAGTACATCATTGAAGGCGTGAAAACGACCATTCCATTCCACCAGAGGCTGATGCGACACCCGCGATTTAAGAGCGGAGACTTTACCACCAAATTCATGGAGGAAGAGACGGTCTAACGTTCTTTCAAGGAAGCGATCAAACAAAAGAAAAAGCCGGCACTACGATGTAGTCCGGCTTTTTTCTATGATGCTCGTTGTGGAATGCCCTTGGACAAATGGCAACACGGCAACGTGCCCTCCTGCAGCCACGACTTCGTGGGAGCCGACGATATACGTTTTATCACTCGCGTCATTGCAATCCGGATCGTAATCACCCCCCTTGACCAACACATCGGGTGTGATGGCTGCAATCAACTCCAACGGTGTATCGTTTTCAAAAACCAACACCATGTCCACAGCACGCAATCCTTGGAGAACGCGCTTGCGATCCGCTTCTGTATGAATCGGCCGGTTGGGGGCTTTGTTCAGACGACGAACACTCTCATCCCCATTCAAACCCACGACCAAATGATGGCCCAGGTTCTTAGCTGCTTCTAAATACGTGACGTGACCCACATGAAGAATATCAAAAACACCGTTGGTAAACACAATAGTGTCTCCCGCTTCACGCCATGCATTGATCATCTGAAGATCCGCTTGCAACGTCTTATGAGGAAACGATTTACTCATGATGTGGACGTCTTCGTGGTTGAATCAGTCAATCGGTCCTTCTTAATGCGATACCACATCAAGGCCAAGTATGCTACCCCTCCGGTAAATACAATCATGAGGGTTTGCGTCAGCCAAATCACATTCGCTACGGCCAACCCCAACTCCTCATTGTATCCCAGCGCGACAAAACCAAGCATGACCGCTCCGTGGTACGCTCCGATACCACCGGGTGCTGGTATGATCATACCAAACCCTCCCGCTACCATAATAAATATAGCTTGCAACACCGTGATTTCAGCAACGGCATCTATGCTTTTGAAAATGACCCAAGCCATCCCGAAATACATGAACCAAATGAAAAATGAGTGCGCCAAAAACGCCCCTTTTCTCTGCATATTTTTGATACTCAACAACCCTTCGGCGACACCCTTAAAAAACAACTTTGCCTTTTGAATGAGAGACCACTTTTCGATTACTCCCCACCATTTATATAAAACACCCACGGCAACAACTGCCGCAACACCAAATGGCCAAGCCCCGGAAAGGGCCGGTAATTCTGCACTTTCCAACAACCCAGCAAAGGCATCGAGATTGCCAATTACAGCGATTCCGGTCAGCAGAATTAAAAAGATCAGATCAATAACCCGCTCACTGATGACGGTTCCGAAAAGTTGATCTACAGGAATATCATCCGTCTGATTGAGAGCGGCACACCGTGCCAGTTCACCGCTTCGCGGAACGAATGTATTGGCGAAATAAGCAAACGCTACAGAGTGAATGCTATGGTAGACATTGGCACGATGCCCAAGAGGTTCAAGCAACATTCCCCAGCGAAGTCCGCGACTCACAATGGCCAAATAACCCATCAAAAAAGAAATGCCAATGCCACTCCAAGAGGCAGAGCGCATAGCTTCCCACAACGCTTCCTTGTCATCAACAAGTGAAAACGCCAATGAAAAAAGCAACACACCAACGCCTAGAAACACGGTGTATTTCAAAAGGTTTTTCCAATTCATGCCTTGAGTCGATTGGTCGCTGTGTCAGGAAAAACTAAAACTGGCTGGTGTGTTTTTGCCTCTTCCGGAGTCATGAGTGCGTATGCAATAATGATGATCACATCCCCTTCTTGCACGCGTCGGGCGGCCGGACCATTCAGACATACTTGGCCTGAGTTTCGTTCTCCTGTTATAATATAGGTTTCGAAGCGCTCTCCATTGTTCACATTGACGATCTGTACTTTTTCACCATCGAACAATCCTCCTGCTTCAATCAATTCTGGATCCAACGTGATGGAACCGATGTAATTCAGGTCGGCCTGTGTCACCGTCAGACGGTGTAGCTTGGCTCGTAGCATGGTGATCATCATGGCGCAAAAGTAAGAATTTCGTTTGCATCATCAGGCTTCTCCCGTGATGGATGTGTCACGAGTCGAATTATCAATCCAGTACCCAACATACAGTGACCTTCCGATCCTGCTGATCAAGGCCCGAAGCAAACGTTGAGCCCAAGCCTGAGGCTTGCACGCGATCTTTAGGAATCCCTAACTGTGCCGCAACCCGCGCGACATGATAAGCCCGTTGCATGGACAAGTCTTGATTGTCACTGCTGACGCCATTTCCGTCTGTATGACCCTCAATAAGAAGCTTTAGATTGTTCGGCCAATTCCCATCGAGGTCCTGATATGACTTGAGCCACTCGATGAATTCCTGCAGATCATTTCCGGCAAGGTTGGCACGGCTTGACTCAAACCGTCCAACCCACATTTCGGAATCACCCCGTAACAAACTCTGGTCACGATCAGAGGGACGGTTCAAAGCACCCAAAGCATCCAATGGAAGCAGGTCAAACACAAAGGCCTCACCACCCTCCAACCGATAACTCCGGATATGACTCCATCCCGGCCATGGGGAGTCCAGGCAGCTCCCTGTTTCACATTGCTCATACACATGACAAACAGCGCCATCCGGAAGTGGGCGGCTATTACGCTTATTGGCTTCGAACCGCACCTCGACAGCGGCATCGAGCGTTAAAGCACCGATTGCAACGCGCCCCACCTCATCCAATGCTCCTGAAAAAACGTGCTTTCCACCACGCTCTCGGATGCTGACATCCAAGTTGAGCAAGGGCTCTCGTCGGTGCCGGATTTCCATTCCGAGTATGACAGCATCCGTCGCACTGGCCTGCTGTGCTGGACCCATCCACCACAAGTCGACGCCACCACGACCAGCCATGCGCACCGCAGAAACATAAAATCCTGAACCCGAAGCGCCCCCTCCTGGCACGGCGGTCAATTCATCCCCCACAGAATTAATCGGAGCAGGCAAGGGATTCGCTTTTAAAAATAAATCTGTCCGATTGGATCGGTATACATCGAATCCCCCTTGACCTCCGGGACGATCCGACCCAAACAGCAAGTCCCCGTCATAAAAATTAGGAAAGACCTCATCATGAGGTGAGTTCAAGGCATCCAGGGCCCGAGGAATCGACCAATCACCTCCTTCCCTTTGCGCCATGAAAAGATCAAATTGGCCATCCTCCATCCATATGCTCAAAACCACAACGCCACGCTCTGAATCAATCGCAGCGTGCTGAATTTCACCCAAAGCATCCCAAGATGGAAAACGATTTGCCATCAACTTGGTCGAATTTGGTGGAGCAAACTCACTCCACCCCATCAAGCGATTCGATGTGAAATCTTCTCGGTTCTCTAAAAACCAGCGCTTTCCACTTTCCAATCGTGCTATTGGCGCCAAACGCCCAAAGTAAAGTTCCCGGCCATCCCAACCGATCAAAACCTCATCCGAACGGGTGTTGAGTTTCTCCAACGATTCTACACGCCAAGTGGTATCCGCCAATTCAGATGCCATTCCCACATGCCAGAGCAAGACTGCCAAGAGGCTTAGGACACATCGCTTCCCCATTACTGTGAAGAGCGTTTAGAACGACCCGACTGTTTCCATACTTGCCAAACAGCAACTGCTTCATCATACCAAGCGGATCCAAAACGCCGCACCAAGGACGTTTTACAAAACTCCAAAACCGTCACATTGGATGAGGCTCCACATGTCCGGGCTCCTTCACAGATGTCCCAGCGGTGGACATTGACGGCCGTATAGTCATGCAACTCCTTCAATCTTACTGGATAAAGGTGGCATGAGATGGGCTTTTGCCAGTCTGATTCTCCTCGCTGGTATGCCTGCTCAAACGCACACTTCGCCGTGCCATTTTTATCAAAGGTGGCATACACGCATTCTTGCCCATTGATAATCGGTGTCACCAGATCGCCATCCGTATCTACGACGAACAATCCCGTTTGATCAATTACTTCCAATGCTTCCTCCCTCAAATGCGGGCGAATCACATCAAAGACATCTTCTATGCGTTGCAATTCATCTTCCGTCAAGGGGGCTCCACTTTCTCCTTTCACACAACAAGCCCCTTTGCACTTCGATAAATCGCAAGCGAAGAGTTCATCAAACACGTCTTCCGAAACCAGAGCTTCTCCGATGGCAATCATGCGCACGAAATTAGGCAGGACAGACCGGAAGACCTCGTTTCCCCGCTCGCTAAGGGTTAAATTTGTAAACATGGCACTGGGATGGCAGCATAAAACAAGGACGTTAGTAGATCGCTACGCGCGTATCCGTCCTTTGAACTCGAAGCGCTTGAAGAATCTTGTGGCCTTACATGCGGGCTACCGAAAAGCACAGAACGGAGGCCAATTCGCTCAACGTGCCATGCCCATGAGCCTGAGTATTGAGCCGACCACCTCGTGCAACTTGCGCTGTCCAGAGTGTCCCTCTGGCTTGCGTTCATTCTCTCGTCCAACGGGCATGCTCGAGCCCGAACAACTCGATCGCTTGCTTCACGAAATCGGGGAATACCTGGTTTATGCGAATCTGTACTTCCAAGGCGAACCATACTTGCATCCTGCAATGGATCATCTCGTGGCGCTCTGTAAGCAACACGGTATTTACACATCCACCTCTACCAACGCTCATTTCTTGCGCCCTGAGCGGGCTGAAGCCATTGTTGCTTCAGGATTGGATCGCTTGATCATCAGTATTGACGGTATGACGCAGGAAACATACAGTTCCTATCGAATTGGAGGACGATTGGATAAGGTCCTCGAAGGAACACAAAACGTGTTGGATGCACGTCGCAAATCCAAAAGCGCAAAAACTCCACACATCGTTTGGCAATTCCTCGTCGTCGGTCCGAATGAACACGAAGTTCCGGAGATTCGAAAAATGGCACGGGCAAGCGGCGTGGATGAGTTGGTCATCAAAACGGCACAACTCGACGAGCCACATGATACACACCCCCTGCTCACGTCAGATCCCAAATTGAGACGTTATGATCGTCAATCCAATGGGGTTTGGAAGCTTCGCAACCCGCTCAATGATGAATGTTGGCGCATGTGGCAGGGCTGTGTAATGACCTGGGATGGGAAAGTGGTTCCGTGTTGTTTTGATAAGGATGCGGAGCATGCCATGGGACAAGTTGGACCCCAAAGCTTTGAAGAAATCTGGTTCTCCGAAGCCTACCAGGCTTTTCGTCAGCAAATTTTCACAGACCGCTCGTCCATTGAAATGTGTCGAAACTGCACCGAGGGAACGGCTGTTTACGCGGGGTAAAAGACGTTTTTTACATACATCCACTACCTTGGAGTCATGACGGAGAAATCCCCGATTCGTTCCCACTTCTCTTGGTACAAATGGGCCATCCCCGTTATTCTCGGAACCGGAGCTGCGCTGGGCATGCTGTGGTGGAGCCTTGACCAGTCGGTACTCGATCCTGCCACGCAACAAACGACCACCTCACGGGCGTTGCTGACGTCATTCGAATGGACAGGACGCGCCTCCTGGGCCTTACTTGCTGTATTGGGATGCATTGTCTTGCGTGACTTCGCCTACATTCTTAGACTACGCATCCTATCATTCAGACAATTTAGTTGGAAGCGGTCCTTTGATCACATCATGCTATGGGAGCTGGCCTCAGCCCTCACACCATCGGTAGTTGGTGGGTCTGCCATTGCCATCTTAGTGTTGAAACGTGGAGGCATGAGCGGCGGTCAAAGTGTTGCAACCGTTTTTGTCACGGCCATGTTGGACGAGTTGTTTTACCTCATCGCAGTCCCCGTCTTCTTACTCCTCAGTTTGAGCACAGGTCACTTTGTCTTTCCTCAAATTGTGGACAGCACGTTTGGCAACTCAATCCCTTGGCTATTTGCCATAGCCTATGTCTTCATAGCTGTCCTCACGGCCATCATTTTCACCGGCATATTGCACTCCCCAGAACGGACCCATCGCTGGTTAAATCATGTTTCACATTGGAGGTTCTTTTCTCGCTGGAGTGTAAGGTTGAGACGTTGGACTGCTGATTTATTGCAGGCCTCCCACAACATGCGAAATCGACCTCGTGTATTTTGGAGCAAGGCATTCGGAGCAACCATCCTCAGCTGGTCCGCACGGTTTCTGACCTTGAACATGATCCTGTTGATCTTTTTCGAAACAATCCCACATGCAGCTGTACTCGCAAGGCAACTGGTGTTATGGCTCGTCATGACCATCAGCCCAACACCGGGCTCCTCAGGATTCGCTGAAGTCGCACTTCCCTCATTTCTCGGTGACCTTATTGGTTTTGGATACCTGGCAGCTGTTGCCATTATTTGGAGGTTTGCAACCTATTTCCTGTACCTCTTCATCGGTGCTTGGGTTCTCCCTCGGTGGCTCTCAAAGACCTCAATTACAATCAAAGCGTAGTTTCTCGCTCTGCATTCTGCTGCCCACGTTCCTCCCCTTACCTTTGAATCGTATGAAAAAAGATTCCCCTATTGGCAAAGGCACCTTGGCAGTTCATGCTGGTGTGCAGCCGGACCCTTCAACCGGAGCGATTATGACTCCGATCTTTCAAACCTCAACCTACGTCCAAGAAGCGGTTGGAGTGCACAAAGGCTGGGAGTATTCAAGAAGTAGCAACCCAACACGAGCCGCTCTTGAAAAGGCCTTAGCTGAATTGGAGCACGGCTCGTTTGGCTTGGCATTTGCCTCGGGATTGGCCGCCATCGATGCCATTCTCAAAACCCTTAAGCCTGGAGACGAAGTCATCACTGGACAAGATCTGTATGGCGGAACAGCCCGTCTCTTTCGGACGAATTACGCTCCGATGGGCATTACCGTGCATTTTGTGGACACGCGACAACCTCATCTCGTTGAGGCTAAAATGAACGAAAAGACCCGATTGGTCTGGTTGGAAAGCCCTACAAATCCGTTGATGCAAATCACGGATATCGCCGCCATTGCTGCATTAACAAAGCCCCGCGGAATTTGGCTTGCCGTCGACAACACCTTTGCCTCTCCCATGTTGCAGAGACCTCTTGAACATGGAGCAGACATCGTCATGCACTCTGTCACCAAGTATCTCGGAGGCCACAGTGATGTCGTGATGGGAGCCTTGATTACACAAGACGCTGAAATTGACCACGCTTTGCGCACCATCCAAAACAATTGCGGAGCCATTGCTCAGCCATTTGACTCGTTCTTGGTTTTGCGCGGACTCAAAACATTGCACCTCCGCATTGAACGGCATTGTGCCAATGGGCGAAAAATTGCACATTGGCTCAAAGCACATGACGGTGTAGGTAAGGTGTACTGGCCTGGATTTGAAGACCATCCAGGACATGCCATAGCCGCAAAACAAATGGATGATTTTGGAGGCATGATTGCGTTTGAAATTGCAAGCAACGATTTGGATCAAGCCAAAAACCTAGCCGCTTCTACGAAGCTCTTTGCCTTGGCCGAGTCCCTCGGTGGTGTAGAGTCCTTGATTGAACATCCAGCGGCAATGACCCATGCGAGTATCCCGGCTGAAGACCGAGATAAACTGGGTATTTCTGATGGCTTTATCCGCATCAGTGTTGGTGTAGAAGACGCCCAAGACTTGATTGCTGACCTCGATCAAGCTTTCGAAAAAGCAGGCATTTGAACCATGACCGATGTTTCAATGAACGCCAAAAAGTCGGAGCACATGGTGGTGGTGGGTGCGGGGTTGGTCGGCAGTTTGTGGGCGCTGATGTTGGCCCAACGCGGTCATCGTGTTGATGTGTATGAGCGGAGACCGGATCCTCGAACAGGTTCTGTAAAAGGCGGTCGAAGTATCAACTTGGCGCTCAGTGACCGCGGATGGCGTGCTCTGGAAAAAGCTGGGATTGCGCAAAAAGTCCGTCAAATCGCTCTTCCCATTGAAGGCCGACTCATGCACGCGCAGGACGGCGCATTGACCTTTCAACGATATGGCTTGCCCGAAGCCACGGGGTTGCATGGAGATCCTCAATGCATTTACTCCGTCTCGCGCGCGAACTTAAACCGTCTTCTGGTGGAGGCCGCCGAAGCGCATGCCGGTGTTGAATTTCATTTTGGACACAAATGCGCGGATGTAGATTTGTCGAAGAATGTTCTGGAACTCGAGTCGCCCGAAGGCAGCTCGGTGTTGGTTCAATACGACCGTCTATTTGGAACCGACGGTGCGTTCAGTGCCGTGCGCAATCGTCTCACACGTACGGACCGCTTTGATTTCGAGCAACGCTATTTGGAGCACGGCTACAAAGAGGTGGCGATGCAGCCAGATGCGCTTGGAGCGTTTAAAATGCAAAAGGACGCGTTGCACATTTGGCCCCGTGGAGAGTTCATGCTCATGGCTTTGCCCAATCCTGATGGGACCTTTACGTGCACCTTGTTTGCGCCTTACGCAGGAGCCAATGGGTTGGACCAACTCGTGGACCCCGCAGACGCCTTGGTTTATTTCGAGAAAAACTTCCCTGACATATTGCCCTTGATTCCGGACCTGACAGCACAATGGGCCACCAATCCCGTGAGCTCATTGGTCATGACCCGATGCTACCCATGGCACCACGGTGACAACGTCTGTCTCATGGGAGACGCTGCCCACGCCATTGTCCCTTTTTATGGACAAGGGATGAATAGCGGCATGGAAGATTGCAGCATTTTGAGTGAATTGCTCGATAAGATGAACTCGCCACAAGATTGGGATCAAACGCTCTCAGCGTATACCGCGGCGCGCAAGCCCGCAGGAGATGCCATCTTGGAGTTGGCCCTGAGGAATTACATCGAAATGCGCGACAAAACAGGAGACCCTCAGTTTCTCTTGCAAAAACGCATAGAAGCCAAACTGGCCAAAACGTTCCCTGGTCGTTGGCTGCCACTGTATTCTCAAGTCACCTTCAGCCATACCCCTTATCAGGAGGCCCTTGCCGCCGGGGTCCTACATGATCGTGTCATGGCGGAGATCTTGGCCAAGCCAGACATCGAAGAAACGTGGGACAGCGACGCCGTGGCTGAATCCGCAATGAACGCTTTAGAACACATACAGAAATCCGCCTGATGCGCTGGCTAATCCTGTTTTTAGGGGTGCTGGTCTCAGGGGTACTTTGTGCGCAATCAACGGATCTGTTCGACCGCAATGAAAGAAGCCACCTCGGTCGTGGATGGTCCTGGAAATTGGGGGGGCATTTGCTCGACGCGGCGCCTTCTTCATCGCCAAGCCAATGGCTCACGTCCAATCCAAACGGCAACCTAGACACCTTGCATGTTGGCACTTGGTCCCACGCAGGCGCTGGGTCTGTCTTGGTCGGAATTGGCCACTGGTGGACTGTCAAAGAACCGATTCTGTGGGATCGATGGAGCATCGAGTTGGGGGGGGTCAGACATGCTGCGAATTCAGAATTTATAGGACGCGTTGCAGGAAACTCACCGGGGGCTCCGATGGTCGCAGACACACTCATGGATCGAGGAGAATCGGTGTTTACGTTGCAAACGGCACTTC
>CAJWIF010000008.1 GCA_913041135.1 uncultured Flavobacteriales bacterium | reverse complement strand
GGACTGTCAAAGAACCGATTCTGTGGGATCGATGGAGCATCGAGTTGGGGGGGATCCGACATGCTGCGAATTCAGAGTTTATAGGACGCGTTGCAGGAAACTCCCCGGGGGCTCCGATGGTCGCAGACACACTCGTGGATCGAGGAGAATCGGTGTTTACGTTGCAAACGGCACTTCAAGTCCATCGTGCCATTGAGATCATGCCCGACTTCTTTTTGGATGCGCATATCGGAATCGGATGGAATCGCGAGTTCGGATTGGAAACTTCCCGTGTCGGAGCGGATTCTTTATTTTTGCCCCTGCCCAATCCTTCAGACTGGCGCTTGGCGTTTGAAGGCGGATTGGGGTTGGGCGTGCGGACACAATCGGGACGATTTCTTCGACTACTGGTCAATACCGATTTGGTCCAATTGGAACCGACTGCCCTCCAAGGAGGAGGTGCTTGGGATTGGATGGAAGGCAGTTACAGACCGTGGCAATTCAGCATTTCATGGGATTTGCTCAAAAAGCGTCCAGCAGCTTCGTGTGTCGGTGCTCCGGATGGCCAACCTGGAAGAGATTTGTTTGGCCCCAAAATGCGCAAGAAAATGCGCTGGTCTCGAGGGAATTGACTCAAGCGGAATCCGCACACAATTCAACCAACACCTTATTGGCATCAGCAGGATGTAAAAAAGCAATGGTCTTATTGTCGGCCCCTGATTTCGGTCCTGAAACGATCCTGTAGCCCAATTCTTCCAACCGCTTCAACTCCGCATCCAAATCATCCACATGAAAGGCAACATGGTGCAATCCTTCGCCTCTCTTTTCAATGTGGCGCGCAATGGGACCATCTTCAGTCGTGGACTCCAGGAGCTCAACTTTGCTTTCTCCCGCTTGAAAAAAGCTCACTTGGACCGACTCATCATCAACAGATTCCTTTTTGAAAGGTCCTACGCCCAGCACGTCGGTGAAAACCTTTTCAGCTTCGTGTAAATCCCGAACGGCAATTCCTATGTGATCGATGCGCTTCATGCTTGCTAACCTGCGGTTTCTCAAATGTAAAGCGATTTTAAAGGACGCACACACGCGTGACCCAGTCGAAGCACACCAAATCCTGCCGCTCCTTGCTACCTTCGCAGCATGAGTCATCAAGGATCAAACTGGATGCCAATGAACTTGGAGAACAGAACTGCCGTAGTGTGCGGCGCTTCTCAAGGAATTGGTTTAGCTACAGCCCAGCACTTGGCTGGATTGGGAGCACGGGTTATTATCGTGGCGCGCAATGCGCAGAAACTTGAAGCGGCGTTGCAGTCACTTGAAGAGCCTAGTCGGCATGCTTTCGCCGTGGCTGACTTCAGTCACCCTGCAGATGTTCAAGAACAAATCGGCGCCATAGTCGATTCCGAAACTGTTCATATTCTCGTCAACAACACAGGTGGCCCTGCTGGCGGCCCCATCGTTGAAGCAACTCCGGAGGCCTTTATGAAGACATTTGAGCAACACCTGATTTGCAATCAACTGCTCGCACAGGCCGTTTTCCCTGGAATGAAAGAGGCCGGATTTGGCCGGATTATCAATGTGATCAGTACGAGCGTTAAACAACCTCTTTCCGGTTTAGGCGTTAGCAATACCGTACGAGGTGCCGTCGCTAACTGGGCCAAAACATGGGCCAATGAGGTGGGTATGCATGGCATCACTGTCAACAATGTCCTACCTGGAGCAACTGACACGGGCCGCCTTGATGAAATCATTTCTTCAAAAGCGCTCAAATCGGGTTTATCCAAGGAAGCTATTCGCAATCAGATGGCTGCAGCTGTTCCCATGAACCGCACAGGAAAACCTGAAGAGATTGCTCGCGCCATCGCTTTTTTAGCTTCGCCTTCAGCGAGTTACATTTCCGGAATCAATTTACCGGTTGATGGTGGTCGAACTTTGTCCTTGTGACTTAGATTTGTCGCTCTGAACGTTAATATATACGTTGATGTCCCTATCTCACCAGGCGCAGATTGATGCCTTCATGGCACAAGTGGCTGCCCAAAACGCACATGAACCTGAGTTCATTCAAGCGGTACAAGAGGTCGCTGAGACCGTCATTCCTTTCATTGCTGACCACCCCCAATATGCGAAGCATCGCATTTTGGAACGCATGGTTGAGCCAGAACGAACGATTATTTTCCGAGTTCCTTGGACAACTGATGCGGGCGAAGTTCAAATCAACCGCGGTTACCGGGTAGAATTCAATTCGGCAATCGGGCCTTACAAAGGCGGGTTGCGGTTTCACCCGACGGTGACGTTGAGTGTTTTGAAATTCCTCGGATTCGAGCAGGTGTTCAAGAACAGCTTAACCACGTTGCCCATGGGCGGCGGAAAAGGCGGTTCCGATTTCAATCCCAAGGGGAAATCGGATGCTGAGGTGATGCGTTTTTGCCAGAGTTTCATGACGGAATTGTCTCGACACATTGGTCCCAACACAGATGTCCCCGCAGGAGACATCGGCGTTGGTGGTCGTGAAATTGGCTATCTCTTTGGTCAATACAAGCGTTTGCGCAATGAGTTTACAGGCGTCCTTACAGGCAAAGGCCGCAATTGGGGAGGATCGTTGATCCGCCCTGAAGCGACCGGCTATGGTACCGTTTACTTCGCTGCAGAGATGCTTGCGACAAAAGGCGAAAATTTCGAGGGCAAGTCCGCTGTCATCTCCGGATCGGGCAACGTGGCGCAATATGCCGCTGAAAAATGCATTCAAATGGGAGCCAAGGTGCTCACCATGTCCGACTCCAAAGGATTCATTCATGATCCTGCTGGAATCGACCGCGCGAAGTTGGACTGGATCATGGACCTCAAGAACAATCGAAGAGGCCGTATCCAAGAATACGTTGCCCAATTCCCTGGAGCCACATTCCACGGAGGCCAACGGCCTTGGGGCATTGCTTGTCACGCCGCATTTCCGTGTGCAACGCAGAATGAACTCAATGAAGAGGAAGCGCACGCACTCGTAAATAACGGCTGCATTGTCATTGCAGAAGGTGCCAACATGCCGAGTACCCCAGAAGCCATTGAGGTATTCGACCAGGCCAAGGTGTTGTTTGCCCCAGGCAAAGCATCCAATGCAGGTGGAGTCGCAACTAGCGGATTGGAGATGTCACAAAACAGTTTGCGGATCAGCTGGTCTCGAGAAGAAGTGGATGAGCGATTGCTCACCATTATGAAAGACATTCATAGCCAATGTGTGGCCTACGGGAAGAACGCCGATGGTCATGTGAATTATGTGCGAGGCGCCAACATTGCGGGCTTCGTGAAAGTTGCTGACTCGATGATTGATCAAGGCGTCGTCTGACACCTGTCTCGTTTTAAAAGAATTGACGCCCCAAGTCTCGCTAACAGCAGACTTGGGGCGTTATCTTTGAACCATGCTCACAGGATTTCAACACCTCCACAGTGCCCTTCGTTGGGTCGTATTGTTTTTGCTGGTTTGGACTTTAATTCAATCCCGCATCGGAAAAAGCAAAGGCGACGCCTTCTCGGCAAAGCAGGCCAAACTCGGCTTGTTTACCATGATCAGCTTGCACGTTCAACTCCTACTCGGATTGACATTGTACATAGGAAAAGGGTGGTCATCAATGTTGGGTGATTCGACCATCATGGGCATTGCGGTCATGCGGTTCTTTGTCGTCGAACATCTCATCGGCATGCTCATCGCTGTAATACTGGGGACACTTGGACACAGCTTGGTCAAGCGCGCTTCCGACGACACGGTTAAATACAAACGTCAATTCCTCTTTTTTGGTCTCGCTTTGGTCCTTATCATGGCCAGCATTCCTTGGCCTATCCGGCCAGGCTTTGAAGCCTACGGATGGTTTTGATGGGACATCGTTTGGCTTGGAGCGGCGCCATGCTCTTGGGCTGTGTTCTCATGGGAATGGGATGCGGTTCAACGGACAACACTGCCCAGAATAGCGTCAAGAAAGCACCTCCATCTGACGGTCAGATTCAGCGTGCCTACACCATGAAATGTTCGTTGTGCCATGGAACAGATGGTCGTCTTATGGCCTCCAAAGCACCCGATCTCTCGTTGTCCGAGATGTCCTTGGAAGAACGCGTGGCACTGATCACCTATGGAAAGGGCACGATGCCTCCTCAAAAAGGCATTTTGGATGATGCCACGATCCGTGGAATCGCCAAATATATTGAGCAATTTCGCGACTAAACAATGTTAGAGAAAAAACTCATCAGCACGGAACGTGAGCCAGAAACCTGCGTTTTAATCGGATTGATCACCGGCCGGGTTACTCGAGCGCTCGTTGAGGAATATCTGGATGAGTTGGCTTTCCTTGCCTCTACCGCTCAAGCCATTTCCAAGCGCGTCTTTATTCAAGGATTGGACAAACCCGACATCCGCACGTTCGTTGGATCCGGAAAAGCCCTTGAAATCAAAGAGTACGTTGAAGAGCATGACATTGACATTCTCATTTTCGACGACGAGTTGACGGCAACCCAAATGCGAAATTTGGAGAAGGTAATTCCCGAACGAAAGATCTTGGACCGTCCCAACCTCATCTTGGACATATTCGCTCAACGGGCTCGTACCGCGCACGCCAAAACCCAAGTTGAACTGGCTCAATACCAATACTTGCTTCCTCGTTTAACCAATATGTGGTCGCACTTGCAGAAGCAAAAAGGGGGAATCGGCATGAAGGGTCCTGGAGAGAAAGAAATTGAGACGGACCGACGGATTATTCGCGATCGAATCGCCTTGCTCAAAAAAGAGCTGCTCGCGATCGACAAGCAAATGGCAACCCAGCGAGGCAATCGGGGTTCCATGGTCCGAGTTGCGCTCGTTGGATACACCAATGCCGGCAAAAGCACCATGATGACGCTTCTTTCTAAAAGTGACGTCTTTGCTGAAGACAAGCTTTTCGCTACACTGGATACGACTGTGCGGAAGGTGGTTTTACAAAACCTTCCTTTCCTTCTCAGTGACACGGTTGGGTTCATCCGAAAGTTACCCCACCAATTGATTGAGAGCTTCAAATCCACATTGGATGAAACGCGTGAGAGCGACCTCTTGCTCCATGTCGTGGACGTCAGCCACCCGCAGTTCGAAGACCACATTGACGTCGTCACCGGCACCTTGGCGGAAATTGGCAGCGATGACAAGCCTGTAGTGATCGTATTCAACAAGATGGACCGCTTGGAGGAAGAGCCTTTCGGCCCCACGCGCGTGGATCAGATCAATGGAATCAAAGACCGCTATGAATCGGCTGGACACGAAGTTCTCTTTTTATCCGCCATCGAAAAAACAGGTGTGGATGAATTGAAAGAGCTCATTTATGAGAAGGTTCGAGCGATTCATGTCAAACGATATCCATACCAGCAGTTTCTTTATTGATTCAGAGGTCACGCATTGGCGCATGTTTGCGACCTTTGGCACATGGGAGGAATCCGTCAAGAAAAAGTAGCCGAACTCATCCGCAGGGATTTGAGCACCATTTTTCAGCAACGTAGCGGGGAATGGTTTGGAGGAATCTTCATTTCAGTCACGAAGGTGCGGATGGCTCCCGACTTGGGTTTGTCCAAAGTCTACTTGAGTTTTATGGCCGTTCCGGACAAGCACGTCGCGTTGCAAGCCGTGAAGAACGAAGGATGGCGTATCCGCAAAGCACTCAGCGATAAGATCGGTAAGCAGGTGCGGATTATTCCAGAATTGAATTTTTACTTGGATGATAGTCTCGATTATTATGAGGCGATCAACGAAGCCTTGAAAAAGTAATCGTGAGACTGCCAGTTCGACTTGCCTGGCGTTATGCCCTTAGTTCCAAATCTAGGAACCTCACCCACCTTATTTCTGCGATTTCCATGTTTGTCATTGCGGCTGTTACCGCGGCGATGATTGCGATTTTGAGTGCCTTCAATGGCATCGAATCGGTCGTGACCGAATTGTTCGGGACGCTCGACGCACCCATTGCTTTGGTCCCTGTTACCGGAACGGTACTCTCCGATGAAGTTGGAGATTGGGCCATGGAACAGTGGGGGCCTGAAAGTGAGTCCCCAATCATCCTGGCAGCTGCTCCGGTAATCGAAGAGGAGTCCGTGGCAGCATTTGGCACCGGCGCACCCCTTGTGGTTACCCTGCTCGCATTTGACTCTCTATTGCTTCAAGGCGCTCCCATAGAACGGGCTTTACGATCGAAGAAATGGCTTCCTGAATTGCACGGTATCCCGTGTGTCACATTGGGAATTGGCGTGCGCAACATGTTGGGAATCGGCCGGATCAATGAAGGGCCGGAACACGCTTTGATTCGTTTCAAAGCTCCCATCCGAGGTAAAAAACTATCAAAACATCGAGAACGCGCTTTTCAATCGCGAGAGGCCTTGGGGTGCGATGCTTTTTCCATCAACGCTGATTTAGACAGCCGGTATGTTCTTGCCCCCCTTGCCTTTGCTCAGGACCTCTTTGGATTGGATCATTCAGTAAGTCGGTTTGAATTGGCCATACTGCCCGGCATGTCCGAAGACGAGATTGCTCAACGCATGCGGCAGTCGATTGCTTTGGCTCCACAGCCCATTCGGATTCGGACGCGCTCTGAGAAAAACCAGTTGATCACACAGACCAATCGTGCGGAAAAATGGGCCACGTTTGTGATCCTCAGCTTCATCTTGATTGTTGCCGCCTTCAATGTAATGGCCTCATTGACCATGCTCCTTCTGGACAAACGCGAAGACATGGCTGTCTTGCATGCGATGGGCCTCAGTGGCTGGCGACTTGAGCAAGTATTTTCATTGCAAGGCCTCCTGATCAATACCGTTGGCGGCACGATCGGTGCGTTGGCAGGAATCATCCTGGTATGGGGCCAACAAACTTTTGGTTGGGTCCAACTTCAAGGCTCCGTCATTCCCGCATACCCTGTCCAATTGGAGTGGACAGATGTGATCAACACGCTCGCCATCGTCATTGTCATTGGGGGAGTCGGTTCCGGATGGATGGTGAGACGCCTCGTTCGCCGTCTATTGAACTGATTCGATTCAGGCGAATTCCCAGTCCTTTCGTGCGATTTCATCTAGTTTCGACCGGATGTCATTCGGAGTATCCAACGTGACCAAGTCCAAGCGGTGAGACTTGAAATCTCGGAGACCCTTAAAGTAGTTCGCATAATGCCTGCGCATCTCCACTACACCCAGACGTTCTCCTTTCCATTCTATGCCTTTCTCGAAATGTTGTCGAGCGGCCGACACCCGTTCCTCCATAGTCGGCGGAGGAAGCAGCTCTCCCGTTTTCATGTAATGCTTAATCTCTCGGAAAATCCACGGCGCTCCTATGCTCGCACGGCCAATCATGATGCCATCAACCCCATAGCGGTTTCGATATTCGACTGCTTTTTCTGGAGAATCGATATCACCGTTACCGAAGACGGGGATGTGGATACGGGGGTTGTTCTTTACAGCTGCGATCAATGACCAATCGGCTTCTCCTTTGTACATCTGTGCCCGCGTTCGGCCGTGGATGCTAATGGCCTTGATGCCGACATCCTGCAACCGCTCCGCTACTTCCACGATGTGTTTCGATTGGTCATCCCACCCCAAACGCGTCTTCACCGTCACTGGCAACGTGCAAGTATTCACAATTTCCCTGGTCATGGAGACCATTTTTGGAATGTCTTGTAGAATGCCCGCGCCAGCACCACGACAGGCCACCTTCTTCACAGGACAGCCATAATTGATGTCAATAATATCCGGTTGTGCCGCCTCGGTTATGGCTGCCGCTTGGCGCATGGAACCGATCTCACTTCCGAATATTTGAATGCCAACCGGACGTTCATATTCGAAAATATCCAACTTGGCCTTGCTTTTGGCTGCGTCACGAATCAATCCCTCAGAGCTAATAAACTCCGTGTACATCAAATCCGCCCCGTATTCTTTGCAAATTGCACGAAACGGAGGGTCGCTAACGTCCTCCATGGGCGCCAACAACAATGGAAATTCAGCGATATCAACGTCTCCTATTCGTATCATTTTTCTTCGGGTCTGCCACAAAATGCCGCAATCAACGAACTTGCAACCTCAGAACAAAAATACGTCATGATTCGAACTGCTTTTCAGACCATGCATCCCTTTGGCCAATTCATTTTCTTTTGTTGCCTCATTCTAACCGGAATGGGGTTGGCATCCGGGCTTGGACTATTTCTAGTGATCCAATGGACGGGCGAATCGATGCTTGAAGCGATGGCTTCTATGAGCGCTTCCGACTCCCCCAATGGCCGCACATACAACTTGATCCTCAACAGCATCAACCAGCTTCTTTCCTTTGGTGCCGCAGCATTCTTAGCACGCTATCTATTCAAAGGACAGACCTTGGTCACCGGGCGTATGCCTCAATCGTTCGGATGGATAGCATGGGGCATCGTATTTGCTTGGTGCGCACAACCCCTCATTGATGTCACGTATCGACTCAATGCCCTCTGCATGGAACTGCTGCCAACGGCGTGGGTGACGCAGGCCGACCTGCTTGAAAAAATGGCTCAGAAAGTCACCGTTTCGCTCCTTTCTTTCGATGATGCATGGCACTTTCCAGCCACATTGGTGGCTGTTGCCATTTTACCTGCTATCTGCGAGGAGATGGCTTTTCGCGGGGTCCTGCAGCCGCTGTTCGCCCGTTGGACCCGTTCAATACATGCCGGAGTTTGGATCAGTGCGCTCTTATTCAGTGCCATTCACTTGCAGTTCCATGGCTTCCTTCCCCGAATGATCTTAGGGGCTGGGCTGGGCTATCTCGTGCATTACAGCGGCAGTTTATGGCCAGCCATTGTTGCCCACTTCCTCAACAATGCCATGGCGGTTTGCTTAGCGGCTTGGTTTGGGGCAGAGTGGGTACAAGAAGAGATGGTAGAAATGGGTGCCTGGGAATGGAGCGATTACCTGTCCGCTGCTTTCGCTATCCCCTTCGTTTGGATTGGAGTCCGCTGGATGCAAAAACGCGTCGCTTCCTCCAAGCATCATCCCGTGATTTCCTCCTAAATCGCCACTGAATCCGTGGCATTCTTATCAGTCACGTTCTAAAAAAGCCCGTGCCACCAAAAGGTCTTCAGGAGTGGTAATTTTGATATTCTCCAGGTCGCCCTCAACCAAATGCACCGAGTGACCAGCGTGTTCATAGACACTTGCGTCATCCGTAAATTCCGGCTTAAACCCTACGGCATAAGCTGCCTTTAGCCCCTTCAAATCAAAACACTGAGGTGTTTGAACGGCACGTAAGGAAGAACGGTCTAAGGCCTGAGAAACGGCTCCGTTCACCTGACGAACACTGTCTTTCAATGGAACGGTTGGAACCGCAGACCCATGGGTTTTCGCCCCTTCAAAGCAGAGACAAATGGTCTCAACAGATGCAAAAGGACGCACGGCATCATGAACGGCTACAAGGCCATTTTCCGGAAGTACACGCAGTCCATTGGCAACTGAATGCCAGCGTTCTTCACCTCCCGCAACAACTCGACTGACACCTGCTGGCCCATGCTTTTTCTCCAACGATTCAAACGCCTCAAACAGTCCTGGGAATAGAACCAGGGTCACATCGAGGTCATCGCCTAACGCTTCTCGAAATCGACGAAGGGTCCACCACATCAGTGGCAAACCCTTCAATTCGATGAATTGCTTCGCAACGGACTGCCGCATGCGCGTGCCCGTTCCCCCAGCAACAATGATCACATGCTGTTTCACCCGCGAGCAGCTGCGTAACGCTCGGCCACAGCATCCCAATTGATGACATTGAAAAATGCAGCAATGTAATCGGGTCGTCGGTTTTGGTAATTGAGATAGTATGCGTGCTCCCAAACGTCCAATCCAAGAATCGGAGTTCCTCCACACCCTACGCCAGGCATCAATGAATTGTCTTGGTTGGCAGAAGAGCAAACACTGAGCTTGCCATCCTTTACACACAACCACGCCCAACCTGAACCGAATCGTGTCGCTGCTGCTTTCGCAAACGCTTCTTGAAAAGAAGTCCACCCGCCCAAGTCAGTTTCAATGGCAGCCCCCAAATCACCTGAAGGCTGTCCGCCTCCGTTTGGTGACATGACACTCCAGAATAAATCATGGTTAAAGTAGCCGCCACCATTGTTGCGCACAGCGGGCACATCTGAATGCTCCGCTAACAACGCTTCAATCGATTTTCCCTCCATCGCAGTTCCTGCGACAGCAGCATTGAGATTCTTGGTATAGCCTGCATGGTGCTTGCTATGGTGGATCTCCATGGTACGTGCATCCAAATGAGGTTCAAGCGCATCGTAAGCGTATGGAAGAGCTGGTAATTCAAAAGCCATGGTCTAAATATTTTCGTTTGTTAAAGGCGAATGTACAGGCAAAGTTAAGCGTCCATCGATGACGACTAGTTGCGAAATGCGTTCCAACAGCTCAAGAGCCGTTTGAACGACCGCGTCATCCTCTGCCAAATGCGCGCGGTATGCCTCTTCGCCAAACACATTTCGGATGACTTGCGCCATGAATCGGCGTGCAATTTGGCCTCGTTCAGTCTTGTCTATATCACGCGCCTCCCAGCCCGCACTCGCTGCCTCTTCCAGCAGAAAGGTCACCGCAAGATCCTGCATGGCAACCGTAAAATCTCCGGGGCCTGCCAAACCTTCCAACTCCTGCCGATTCGCATCGACAAACCCAAACGCAGCATCTCTCAGAATGCCTGTCCAGCTCAAATCGGTTAAAAACGCAGTCCATTTAGCGGTATCCAAGGGCACGAAAAAATCAGGAACAATGCCGCCACCTCCGTGTACCACACGACCCTCAGGCGTCCAATATTCCAGGCTATCCACCACCGCAATGCTGTCCTCGTTGAACAATTCACCCCGTTCAAACCGGGCCATGTAATCGTCCTCATAATCCACTCCTGCTCCATATGGCTTTTGAATGGCCCGTCCTGACGGCGTGTAAAATCGCGCTACCGTCAAGCGCAATGCTCCCGTGCCTGCCACATCAAATTCTTCTTGAACGAGCCCCTTCCCAAAGCTTCTTCGTCCCACAACAAATCCCCGGTCATTGTCCTGAATCGCTCCCGCGAAAATCTCACTCGCCGATGCGGATGACTCATCGATCAGAACCGCCAAGGGCCAATCCTTCCATGGGCCGTCTCGTCTTGCCTCGTAGGTTCGTCTTGAAGCGTGGTCACCTTCTGTGTAGACAACCAGCTGGTCTTCCTCTAAAAACGATTCCACCATAGGAACAACCGCATTCAGGTAACCACCGCCGTTACCCCTTAAATCAACCACGACACTTTCGACGCCCGTTCGGTCCAATTTCTGCATCGCAGACTCAAATTCTTGCGCCGTGTTTTGTGCGAATCGCACGACTTTTATGTATCCCACAGCATCGTTCAATGGGATAGCGGCGACCACACTGTGGATGGGAATTCGATCTCGACGTAGCAGAATTTCTTTGGAATCTCCTGGGCGGTCCAAGCCCACAAGAACCTCTGTATTTCGAGGCCCTTTGAGCCATTCCATCACCTTCTTATTGGTTAAATCTGAGCCCGATATTGCGGTTGAGTCGACCCTCAAAATCCGGTCTCCCGCGCGAATGCCTGCCTTTTCAGAAGGTCCACCGGGGATCACAGCTACAACCATCAACGTGTCATCTTGTATGATAAATTCCACGCCGATTCCCTCAAAATTCCCTTCCATGGGCTCCGCCATAGCAGCCAATTCCTCTGCGCTGAAAAACATGCTGTGAGGGTCCAGTTCATCCAATATGGCTTCCACCGCAATGGACTCTAACGCGTCGCGTTCAATCTCATCCACATACAACCGTTCAATGCGGTCCAGAATGTGAACGACACGCCCACGTTCAGATGAGCCACCATAGGGAGCCTCATTGCTTGTGTTTTGAGACATCCCGATGAAGACCCCAAGAATGAGAATCAAAGCAAATGCCAAGGGTTGCCATGCCGGTGCTGGAGGGCGCTGTGGAGCGGATTCGTTCACCATTTCTCAGTCTTTCTTCTCATCCAGTTCCAACGAGGAAATTTCAACGCCAGCCGTTTCCAAGAATTTCAGTCCATCAGCATCCTTGTAAGCCCGTTTGTAGACCACCCGGCTAATGCCCGCTTGGTATATCAACTTGGCACAATCCCGACACGGAGACAGTGTGATGTAAAGGGTTGCACCTTGAGCGCTGTTGTTGGACTTTGCCAATTTGGTAATGGCATTGGCCTCCGCATGCAAGACATACCAATGGGTCACTCCTGCATCCGATTCACATGCATTCGGGAATCCCGTTGGGGTTCCATTGAATCCATCGGCAATGATCATTCTGTCTTTTACAATCAACGCGCCTACCTGCTTTCGATTGCAATGTGACAATTGAGCCCATTCCACAGCCATGCGCATATACGCTTCGTCGTATCTACGTTGCTTGGAATTGGAATCCTTCGAAGTGGAAGCGCTGTTCATCAATTGCGAATTATAAAGACTTCTAGAGCATGTAAAGTTAAGGGTGTAACGCATGCTTCGTAGTTTGGTCCTCTCAAAGAATTAAAAATGCGGATTTACACGCGGACGGGTGATGAAGGGATGACTTCCTTATTCGGAGGACAGCGCCTATCGAAAGATGACTTGCGGATCGAAGCGTACGGAACACTCGATGAATTGAATGCGCTGTTAGGTGCATTGGGAGACCATGAGTGTGTCGCGCAGAATGCAGCGCACATTGACTTTCTTCGGACTCTGCAATCCGATTTATTTACCTGGGGCAGTCATCTCGCAACCACCGATCCAGAGATGCTACAACGGCTTCCAACCATTCCTTCGACACGCTTGGATGAAATGGAAAAGTGGATGGACAGCCAGTCAGAACCGCTACCCGAATTGAAGCAATTTGTAATTCCTGGAGGACACCATGCCGTTTCCGCAGCCCATCTATGCCGGGTTGTTTGTCGACGTGCTGAACGCCGCGTCATTGGACTGAGTAAAGTGGAGTCCATTCCACCTCTTTTGATTGCCTACCTCAATCGCCTGAGCGATGTGTTTTTCATTTGGAGCCGCGCTTTGAGCGAGACACTCCACGTTGCAGAAATACCCTGGAAACCGGAATCTTAAGGGGATACAGCTGAAATTCGACCTGCTTTGGTGAGGTTTATGTGAAATTACTTGGATGTGAACGCGATTCTTCTATTTTTGCGCGCTGAAGCTTGAACCACATGTACTGGACACTTGAACTTGCCTCCTATCTTGAAGATGCCCCTTGGCCGGCTACGAAAGATGAATTAATCGATTTCGCGATGCGAGCCGGTGCACCTTTGGAGGTGGTCGAAAACTTGCAACAATTGGAAGACGAGGGAGATTCCTTCGAAACCATTGAAGACATCTGGCCAGATTATCCGAGTAAAGAGGATTTCTTTTTCAACGAAGATGAATACTAGCGACTTTATTCGTTGAAATCATACAGAACAACCGCTCACAGGCGGTTTTTTTGTGCCCAATCGTAGTGCACTCGTCACAAGACAACGTGAAATAAAAAATGGAGCAAGACCGATGTCCTGCTCCACTTGGCATTGAACTTAAATCATTCCTTCACCAGCCGTCAGGACTCGTGAGCTCATGATTTTCTACCCACCAGGGAGACCAATCCACTGGCGACCCAATGTTACGCGTTTTCCTTCTTGTTAGAACGAATAGAATATAGAAAGCCCTGCCTCTTTATACTTCTTTATAGCCCGACAGCGCATTTCCTGTCAGTTTGCCATTGAACCACTCTTCATCTAGTTCTGCCCCCAGGCGTTTGTAGAAACCAATCGCCGCTTCATTCCAGTCCAGAACCTGCCATTCCATGCGCAGGTAGCCGCGATTGGCACTGGTTCGCGCAACCTCTTCAAAAAGGGCCTTTCCAATTCCCAACCCGCGGTGCGATTCTGCTACCATTAAATCTTCCAAGTAACCACATTTGCCTTTCCAAGTGCTGTACTTCACGTACCACAAAGCCATCCCAACGACACGTCCACCAGATTCAGCCACTTCCAATTCGTAAATCGCATCCGGCCCAAAGCCGTCTGCAATCAACGTTTCCACCGTAACCACCACTTCTAACTCTGCGCGTTCGTAGATCGCTAAATCCACTATTAATTGATGAATAGCGGGGACATCTGCGACCACCCCAGAACGAACAGTCCAATCTTCTCGATCATTTTCCATGTCTGAAAGGTACCAACACTCCGTGTCCTGACCTTACCTTGCTTGCATGGAATGGCCAGATGCAGCTCCGATCGATTTTGTACTTGCAGTGCCTCTTTTGTGGGCTCTATGGCGTGGATTCCAGAAAGGATTCGTCGTGAAGATCGTTTCATTAATTGCGCTCGTTGCCGGCGTTTTTGCCGGGTTCCATGGTTCGGATGGACTTGCCACTTGGCTCCATGAAGAATTGGATTGGCCTGAAAGTGTCCTGGCCCTGACAGCCTTTGTTCTCGCCTTTATCTTGGTGGTCATCGGAGTCCACATGATCGGTAAAATGATCGAGAAGATTGTTGATCTGACAGCCCTCGGCGTTGTCAATAAGTTGGCAGGAATGGCTCTTGGTTTCATCCAAATGCTGTGCTTACTAAGCATTATCACATTCGCTTTGGATTCCGTTTTTGGAGCACGCGCTTGGGTCCCCGAAAACGCCGCGAAAGAAGCCATTCTATTTCCTCATGTTGAAACGGCGATTGAAATGCTCATTCCAGAAATGCGCCGGGACACGCCCTGGGAGGAGCTCCGAGACAACCTTCAAAACGGGGTGGACCGGCTTGAAGACAGTGTACAGAGTGGTGTCGAACAGCTTCAAGAGAAGTGATGTTGCTTTAGCCGTTGATGCCCAAAGCCGCCTTCAGGCGCGCAATTCGGCTCTCCAATTCCTTCTTCGCTTGGCCATAATTGTTCTTCTTTGCCAACTCCTCAGGTGACATACAAACTGAAAAATAGAACTTGATCTTGGGTTCCGTACCGCTGGGGCGTGCCGTTACGATGGACCCTGCTGACGTCACAAATTGGATGACATTCGATGATGGCAGGGCAATGTCCTCCGTTTCTTCTGAAGGAAAAACCGTGCGTTTTCGTTCTTGGTAATCCCGCAATTCAAGAACTTCTTCCCCGGCCAACTCGCGTGGAGGGGCTGTACGAAATGATTCCATCTGCGCAACAATGTCTGCTTTTCCCGTGCGTCCTTGGCGCGTTTGAGAGACCAGCGCCTCTTGATACAGGCCATGCTCTCGGTGAATGGCTTCCAATTCCCCTAACAAATCGGTTCCTGCTGCTTGAGCAACATGAGCCATCTCTGCGAGCAAGCACGAAGCTGCAACGGCATCTTTATCCCGAACGGCATCGCCAATCATGTAACCATAGCTTTCCTCTCCTCCCACGACAAAACGACTACGGCCTTCTTCTCTTCGGATGACATCCGCAATCCACTTAAAGCCCGTCAGCGTCTCATGGACCTTCAAATCGAACCGCTTCCCCAGTTCACTCATGAGATTGGAAGTCACAATGGTCGTGGCCACAAAATCTGTCTGGGGATTCAATTGACCCGCATTTTTACGGCCTTGTAAGACGTAATGGACCAATAGGGCGCCTGTCTCATTGCCGTTGAGCAGTCGAAATCCACTCTCCGAAAGCGTGTCCGGCACTGCAATGCCTACCCGATCCGAATCGGGATCGGTTCCCATCACCAACTGCGCGTTTACCTGTTTCGCCAACGCAATCGCCTCAGCCAACGCCGCTCCCTCCTCGGGGTTCGGACTGTGAACCGTAGGGAAGTTTCCGTCTGGCTCTCTTTGGCTCTCAACAATGTGTACGTTCCGAAAACCAGTATTCTTCAGGGCAGGAATAACGGATACTGAACCTGTCCCGTGCAACGGAGTGTAAACCAAAGGCATGTCAGACCCCTCTTTCCGCAAACCCGCATCCAGAGATAGATCTTGAACTGTTTTGAGATAGGCTTCGTCATCCCCAGCACCAAGCAAGTGAATGTTCGGAAGGTCCGAATCGGCGGCCCATCGAACCGAATCCATGGAGTGCACATTGCGCACCTCTCGGATAATCCCACTATCATGAGGTGGAACAATTTGTCCTCCATCACTCCAATACACCTTATACCCGTTGTACTCTTTCGGGTTGTGACTCGCTGTAATGACGATGCCGGCCGTGCATCCTTTGCTTCGCACTGTAAATGACAATTGAGGCGTTGGACGCAATGCCGGATAAAGAAATACGCGAATGCCATTTCCCGCCAAAACTTCGGCTGCTACACGTGCGAACTCTGGACTTCCATTTCGTGAATCGTGTGCAATCGCAACGGAAGGATTGGAAGAACCCGAGTCCAAAACATACTGCGCAAGACCCTGCGTTGTCTGGGCAACCGTGTAACGATTCATGCGGTTTGTTCCCGGTCCCATGAGACCGCGTAAACCACCCGTTCCAAATTCCAAATCCGTGTAAAAATGCTCTACAAGGGCATCTCCATTTTCCTCGAGTAACCTTCCGACTTCTTGGCGTGTTGCCGCATCGAAAGGTTCCTTCGTCCAAGCCCCCGCACGTTCACGCGCATGTTCCTTTAGCTCAATCGCATTCATCATCTCTTCGTTCGATTTAGCTCGCTCAAGCAATGCTCGAGCTCGTCTTTCCAAGGTACAGCTTGTCGTCCCAATGCTGTCATCAGCGGATGAGGGTCCAAATAAGAATACGAAGGTCGACGGGCCTTCGTAGGGTATTCGCTTGAACTGCAGGGGATTACATCTACCTGCAGATCACTCAATTCAAAAATAGCCTTTGCAAAATCGCACCAGTGAGTCGGGCCTTCCGTTCCATAATGCCAAACAGCTGCTGGCAATCGATTTGGCGCTGCCATGCAATCGATGAGCATGCCGGCCAAAGGACCAGCTGCTGTCGGGGAAGCCCATTGATCACTGACCACTCGCAGCGGTTGACCTTTCTCTGCCAAGCGCAACATCGTCGTTAAAAAATTCTTTCCAACAGCATCGTATAACCAAGCCACTCTGAAAACCCAGTGTTTCGCATTGGATTCCCCATCCAAAAAGGCCTTTTGGACAGCTGTTTCACCGGCCAGTTTCGTCACCCCATAGATTCCAATCGGATCAGGGGTGTCTGTTGTTCGGTATGGGGTCGTGGACAATCCATTGAACACATAGTCCGTGCTAACGTGAATGAAGTCGATGTCTTTTAGGGCACATGCCCTGGCCAGGTTTTCCGGGCCTTTGGCATTGACAGCATGCGCCAACTCCTGTTCGTCTTCAGCCTGATCCACAGCCGTGTATGCCGCAGCATTGATGACTCCGTCAGGAGACCAGCGTTCTAATGCCATGAGTACAGCATCGTAATCCGAAATATTCAAGGCATTGCGATCGAGAGCAATTGCCTCCATTTCATTGTGCTGTCCCAACTGCTCAACCAACCGCTTTCCCAATTGACCTTGAGCACCTGTGATGATGATGCGTCTCATACTCTAAAGATACAAAATGAATGACGCTCACGCGTTCGTACGCATCGCTTCCACTGGCTCCATTCGCGCTGCTTTACGCGCCGGAGCCACACCCGCTAGCAATCCCGAAGCCACCGCAACGCTTAGAGCGATTACAATCCGTGAAGGGCGCACCTTCAGTTCGATGCCCACATCCAGCACATTGACCAGCACCACGATGCCTTCAATCGCCAGCAACGCAAACAATGCACCAAACAAGCACAATGCAACCGCTTCAAACAGAAACTGAGTCAGGATAAAGGTGGATTTCGCACCAATTGCTTTTTGAACCCCAATGATGCGGGTGCGCTCCCGGACACTTACAAACATGATGTTGGCGATACTAAAGCAACCCACGAGAATAGCAAAGATCCCAATGAACCAACCTCCGTATTCCACTTGAACAAAAATGGCATCTAATATCGAGGTCAGCATTCCTATTTGGTTGATCGAAAAGTCATCCTCTTCGAGCGGTCGCAATCGTCGAATCGACCTGAATTGTTGGATGAGCTCGTCGGACAATTCAACCGAAGAAACATCCTCCTTTGGCTTCACCATGATACTCGTCCCCTCGGAATAATTCATGATCCGAGATCCAAATTTGGCAGGAACCAGAACGGCACGATCGAAACCATCGTTGACAATGGAAGACCCTTGTTGAGCAAACACCCCAATCACCTGAAGCACTTGCCCCTTGATTTCTACTTCCCGGTCCCGGGCATCTGCCCTCCCAAACAGTTCCATGGCAATGTCATAGCCGATGATGGCGATTGACTGGCCTGCAGCACTTTCGGATGCTGAAAAAAATCGTCCGTGCTCAATGTCCAATGAAATTACATCAGGATAACCCGTTGTAACCGCAAGAACACCAATTCCATCCATGCGGCTATTGCCGGCTTCTATGGAACCGCCCTCTTTTGCCTGAAATGCCACGGTCTCGGCTTTTTGCATGCGCTCACCGAGCAGTTCCATGTCGCGAATGCTCACCTCTCTGCGTTGAACATACTTCCACCAAGGGTAATCTTCTCCAAAGGACCACGGCCATTTTTGGACGAACAGCACATCGTCATCCAGAATATTAAAGGTGCTCTTCAGCCCATCTTCCAATGAATCCACTACCGCAAAAACAGCAGTGATCATAAAGATGCCGACCATCACGCCCAACAAAGACAAAAAGGTGCGCAATCGGTTCATTAAAATGGCCGACCATGCAAACAAGAAACTCTCGCGTAAAAGGCGCAACCACAGCATTCAACAAAGCTAAAGGTTGAGCCATTCTAAACGCACAGAAGACAAAAAGAAATTGTAGTTTTGACAAGAGTTCTTGTACCATTCGCCACTCCACTTATTCTCCCCATGAACGCACCGCGCAACATCCAGTCCGCTCTCATTTCTGTTTACCACAAAGAAGGATTGGAACCCATCGTTAGCGAGTTAACCCGACTCGGAATTGCCATCTACTCTACAGGAGGGACTCAAGTTGCCCTGGAAGCAATGGGAGCAGAAGTTGTGCCGGTTGAATCCATCACAGACTATCCATCCATTTTGGGAGGACGAGTCAAGACGTTGCACCCCAAAGTGTTTGGAGGCATTTTGAATCGAAGAGCGTTTGCGCCGGATGTCGCGCACATGGAAGAATATGCCATCCCTGCTATTGATTTGGTGATTGTGGACTTGTATCCATTCGAAGAAACTGTTGCCAGCGGAGGATCCCACGCCGAGATCATTGAAAAAATTGATATTGGAGGAATCTCTCTCATTCGAGCTGCCGCCAAAAACTTCGAAGACGTTGTCATTGTTTCCAATCAATCAGACTATGGCTCCCTCGTGAGTCTGCTCCAAAATGGTGAAGGCGTGACCACTCGAGAGGAGCGAAAAGAACTAGCGGCTCGTGCATTTCGAGTCAGCTCCCACTATGACACGCGCATCCATGAATGGATGATTGGAGGTAGCGATATTGCGCATTTGAATCTTTCTGAAATGCAATCCACCGCGCTGCGCTATGGTGAAAACCCCCACCAACCGGGCAAGTTTTTCGGACCGCTCGATAAATTATTCGACCAGCTGCACGGCAAGGCACTCTCTTACAACAACCTTTTGGACGTTGATGCGGCCGTACAATTGATGTCAGAGTTTCAAAATGACGACCCCACATTTGCCGTCCTCAAGCACAACAACGCGTGTGGTTTGGCGACGCGAAGCTCACTACTAGAAGCTTGGAATGATGCGTTGGCGGGCGATCCTGTTTCCGCATTTGGCGGCGTATTGATTAGCAACCGTGTCGTGGACAAGGCTACAGCAGAATCCATGCATGACTTGTTTTTCGAAGTGGTGATTGCTCCCGGTTTCGACGAGGAAGCGCTCGTTGTGTTGAAACAAAAGAAGAACCGCATCATATTGATTCAAAAGCCGGTCGACATGCCTGAAATCGGGGTCCGATCTGCACTCAACGGATACCTCGTTCAAAGCAAAGACGCTCAAACTGAGGGGATAGACGACCTCAAACTCGCCACGAACGAAAAGGCCAATCAAGAGCAGCTTGACGATTTGATCTTCGCGATGAAAGTGACGAAGCACACGCGGTCCAACACCATCGTCTTTGCTAAAGGGCGACAGCTTTTAGGCAGTGGAACCGGACAAACAAGCCGGGTAGATGCGCTGAAACAAGCTGTCGTCAAAGCCAATAATTTCGGATTCGATTTAAACGGCGCAGTCATGGCTTCAGACGCCTTCTTCCCATTTCCTGATTGTGTGGAGCTCGCTGATCAAGCTGGAATTAAAGCTGTCATTCAACCTGGAGGGTCGATTAAAGATGATCTGAGTGTTGCGTATTGTGACGAAAATGGACTCTCCATGTACATGACCGGAGTCCGGCATTTTCGCCATTGATTTCGCCGGTATTTCGAGTGCATAAATTCTGACGGCACTCCCCGTGCAATCCGCATCCCGCTTGCTTATATTTGGGTGATTCACACGCGTTCGCGCTTCACCACCTTGACCTTTCACTTATGGGCCTGTTCAATTTTTTCATGCAGGAGATCGCCATCGATCTCGGCACAGCTAACACGATTATCTACTACCAGGATAAAGTTGTTGTAGATGAGCCTAGCATTGTTGCGAAAGACCGTTCGACCAACCGCATTGTTGCCATTGGCCGTTTAGCACAGCAAATGCACGGAAAAACGCACAAGAACATCGAAACAATTCGACCGCTCAAGGACGGCGTTATTGCTGATTTTCAGGCTGCTGAAGAAATGATCAAGGGCATGATCAAAATGATGAATGTGCGTAAAAGCTGGTTCACGCCTTCGCTTCGTATGGTCATCTGCATCCCTTCCGGAATAACCGAGGTAGAAAAGCGTGCCGTTGGCGATAGCGCAGAGCATGCCGGAGGAAAGGATGTCTATCTCATACACGAACCCATGGCCGCAGCCATTGGAATCGGTATTGATGTTGAAGAACCCATGGGCAACATGATCATTGACATCGGGGGAGGCACTTCTGAAATTGCA
Organism: uncultured Flavobacteriales bacterium; assembly: GCA_913041135.1. GTDB lineage: Bacteria > Bacteroidota > Bacteroidia > Flavobacteriales_D > Sanyastnellaceae > UA16. The sequence continues at coordinate 17,824 of CAJWIF010000008.1, read as the reverse complement.
GTCATTGCGCTCGGTGGCATTGTCACCGATAAAAACATTCGCGTGGCTGGAGATGACTTTACATCGGATATCGAAGAGTATATGCGACGGCAACACAACATCTTGATCGGCGAAAGGACGGCTGAACAGATTAAGATTGAAGTGGGATCCGCCATGCCTGAATTGGACAATCCCCCTGAAGACTACCCGGTCCGAGGTCGGGACTTGATGACCGGAATTCCCAAGGAAATCTTGGTCTCTTACCGGGAAATCGCACAAGCTCTGGATAAGAGCATTTCAAAGATCGAAGAAGCCATTCACAGCGCCTTGGAGCAAACGCCTCCTGAATTGTCTGCAGACATCTACAAAACCGGCATCTATCTCGCTGGAGGTGGAGCCTTATTGCGTGGATTGGATAAGCGCATTGCTGCGCGGACTCGACTTCCTGTTCACGTTGCTGACGATCCGCTGCACGCAGTCGCTAAAGGGACCGCTATTGCATTGAAAAACATTGATCGCTTCCCCTTCTTGATGCGCAATTGATTGCAGACGAGAAGTCATGTACAATCTTTGGAGACTCATCGTTCGACATCAACTGATCCTGACGTTTATCCTATGTCAAGGATTCGCTTTGGCATGGTTTTTTTCCAGCCATGGCTACCCTCGAGGGCGGTGGGTTCGCACCAGTCTTGAAGTCCAGGGATCATGGGATGAATACGTATCTGACATGAGCCAGTTGACAGAGTTGGCCCATCAGAATGAACAGCTTTTGTTGGAAAATGCGCAATTGCGGTCGGAACTTATGAAAACCAAACAACGCGGCATCCCCCTTGCCGCGCAATCGAAGTTTGCCAACACCGTTGTGCCTACTGAAATTATCCGATCTAAGACGCATCTTAGCGCAAATTTCCTCATCATCAACTCCGGTGAAGAGGATGGCGTGCAACCGGGACAAGGCGCCTTGCACGGAGGCTTTGCCGTTGGAAAGGTTGTAGAGACGACAGCCAACCATGCCTTACTGCTCCCTTTGATTCATACCGGAATGGAGTGGAGTGCCCGTTTGGGCAAGAACGGTCCGGTTGGTCGCATATTCTGGAATGGTAAAGACACCCAAATTGCACAGCTCGAAGACATCCCTCGAAACCTCGTTGTTTCACCCGGAGACACCGTTTACACCTCTGGTTTTCAAGGCGTTTTCCCGCCAGAATTGACCTTTGGTTTTGTTGCGTCCACCGCTCCAGAACAAGACGGAGAATTCCAGCGCATCCAAATCGATTTAGGCGCTCCTTTTCAAGAACTGCGCTATCTCCACATTGTTGACGATCGCTCCTCCCAGGAAATTCAAGACTGGATGAATCCCGCTCCATGATCGGTTCCATTACACCTTATTTGACCCTGCTAGGGGCTTGGTTGCTTCAAGTATTTTGCTTCCAATATCTGGTCATGGGAAACGGCTGGCTCTTGCCCACATTTCACCTGTACGGATTGATCTTACTTCCGCTGACTTTGTCTCCGTTGGCCCTTCTTTTGATCTGCGGATTGACCGGAGCATTGCTTGATTTAACGACCATGGGAGGTGGCGTTTTCACCTCCTCTGCTATGCTTATGGGGGCATGTATTCCCGCCGTAAACCGGATACTCATTCCACGCGAAGGGTATGAAACAATGGAACAAGGAACCCTCCAATCACATGGTTTTCAATGGTTCTCATCCAGGGCATTGCTTTTATTGCTCGCGCACAATTTGTGGATGTTTAGCTTGGAAGCGGGTCGATGGGGATTGATGGTCGAAGGGTGGGGCAAGGCCTTGACCTCTGCCTTCTTCACATGGGGGCTATTTTTGATGGCTTCCTACATCTCGCAATCCAAACGGCGCAAACGATGAACCTGAAAGAACGACAATGGGTCATCGGGGGCATCATACTCCTCATGTCGGTCATTTTCATCGGTCGGCTCTTTCAATTGCAGTTGGGGCCGAGTGCTTGGAAAGACTATGCAGCGCGTATTACGGAAGAACGGGAAATCATCGACCCTGCTCGGGGCATGATCCTCGATCGAAATGGGGAGGTATTCTTGACCAACGTTCCCAGTTATGATTTGCTTTTTACGCCGCGTCAAGCTCGGTTAGCTGGCGGATTGGACACCATTGCTTTGAGCCAAACCATCCGTCTGGACACCTCCGAACTCAGAGCTGCCTTGGCCAAAGCCGATGCGTATGCAAGCTATCGTCCGTCGCCCATCTTGAAGCAGATTCCGAATTACGATTACGCTCAGATTTCGGGTGAGCTCTGGCGGTTTCCCGGATTGCAATCCAAACGCCGATCAATCCGAACCAATGCAGGAGGCCTTGCCAGCCATCTTCTTGGTGAATACCGGGAAACGGATCGGGAAGACTTGAATTCAGGCCAAGGGTATCGCCTTGGTGACTACAAAGGGAAATCCGGTTTGGAATTGGAGTGGGAGACGCGATTGCGCGGAAAACAAGGGATTAAATACCACCTCGTTGATGTCCGGAATGACTTCCGTGAACCTTTAGAAAATGGTCAATTCGACAGCTTGCCCACCTCCGGTGAAAACGTCACCACCACATTGGATATGGACTTGCAAGCATACGGCGAGCGCTTGATGGGTAATAAGCGGGGGGCGATTGTTGCAATTGACCCACGAACTGGTGAAGTGCTTGCTTTGGTGAGTGCTCCTTCCTACTCGACTGATTTCCTGACGGGAAAGAATCGGGGAGCACATTACACCGAACTGTTGCAAGACCCCTCCAAGCCCCTGTTCAATCGTGCGATGCGCGCCACATATCGACCTGGAAGTATTTTCAAAATGATCCAAGGTCTCATTGCGCTAGATGAAGGGGTCATCACCACCAATTCGAGGATTCTCTGCAACCGTAATATTATAGGCTGCCATGGAGCCCATTCAATGGACAATCTGGAACAAGCCATCGTGCATTCGTGCAATCCGTATTTTCATGAAGTCATGAAGCGGATGGTGCAGGGCGGGAGATCAGACAACATCTTTCAAGACGCCTCAGAAGGTCTTGCTTTATGGAGTCCACGCATTAAGAAATTCGGAATCGGAACAGATCTAGGAGGACACTTATCGGGCTTGCGTTCTGGATCTGTTCCTGACACCACCCTGTACAATCGCATGTATGGGAAAAAGCGTTGGGCTTACTCCACTATTTACAGCATTTCCATTGGAGAAGGTGAGCTTCTCACGACCCCGGTGCACATGGCCAACCTCGCCGTCATTATGGCCAATCGCGGATGGTTCATTACACCGCATACCGTCCTGGACATTGGCGGAAAAGGCAAGCCTCAATCACTCGACTCATTGGTACAGACAGGAGTTGACCCCGCTGCCTTTCGACCCATTATCCAGGCCATGGAAGCCGTCGTCGCTTCCTCCGAAGGAACTGGTACAAAAGCACGCGTGCCAGGAATTACGGTGTGCGGAAAAACAGGAACTGTTCAAAATGGAGAGCGAGCAACACACGCTGTTTTTATGGCTTTCGCTCCGAAAGAAAATCCGCGCATTGCTTTGAGTGTGTATGTTGAAAATGCCGGTTCTGGGGGCGATTGGGCAGCACCCATTGCCAGTTTGATGATGGAGCAATTTCTAACCGGATCCATTTCACAAGTGGAAAAAGAAAAGCACATCCTCGAATCCACCTACCCCTTTCCCGAACATTGATGAGACGCTCACAATCCGTAGGACAACGCATCGACTGGTTCACAGTGGGGATCGTCGCAATCATGATGATCCTGGGGTGGCTCAATGTTTCCAGTGCTACGGCAGGAGCATCCCCTGTTGACTGGCTCGACTGGGGGTCGAAACAGGGCAAACAACTGATCTGGATTCTCATTTGCAGCGTGCTTGCTGTTGTTATCCTGAACATAGAAGGTGAGTTTTTCATCCGGACCTCCATTCTTCATTATGTGATCAATGTCGTGCTGTTGCTCACGGTTCTCATCATTGGTAAAAAAGTTGGAGGCGCCCGGTCCTGGTTTGGTTTTGGAAGTATGAGTATACAGCCATCGGAATTTGCGAAACCTGCCGCTGCCCTCTTATTGGCCTGGCTACTGAGTCGTGGTGACGGAAAGCTGAGAGATTTGAAAACCTTGGTGCAGTCCATTGCCATCGTCAGTATCCCTGCTGCCTTAACGCTACTCCAGCCCGATGCTGGTACGACGTTGGTTTTTGGTGGACTCATCTTTACGCTCTACCGTGAAGGACTTTCTGGCAATGTTTTGATCGCCGGATTTTGCGCGTTACTGATCACCGTTGCATCCATACTCACGAGTGCCGCTACCGTAGATTATCCTTGGATTGGAGAGCAGTCCGCCATCGGCTTACTCTGGCTCATTCTTGTCGTTTTTTGCCTGATTTTTTGGCAATTAATCCCCAATATTGTTGTTCCAAGAAATCGAAGGCGCGTTCGAAATACAACGTGGATTTCACTTGTTGCTGCCATGCTCTTGAGTGCTGGAATGCATACAGGATTGGAGCAGTTACCGCGGCATCAGCGAGAACGCGTTCAAGTTCTCTTCGGTATCGATGTGAGCAATCCCGATGCTGATTACAACATCCGGCATGCCAAAGCGGCTATTGGCTCAGGTGGTCTTTCAGGAAAAGGTTTTCTCAACGGCCCCATGACCGCTTATGGTTTCGTTCCTGAGCAAGAAACTGACTTCATCTTCTGCACTGTTGGAGAAGAGTGGGGCTTCCTTGGATCCACATTTGTCATCATTCTTTTTACCGTTCTCCTGTTTAGAATACTCGCCATCGCAGAACGTCAGAGATCTGATTTCACACGGGTCTATGCGTACGGTGTGGTGAGCATCCTGTTCATGCATTATCTCATTAACATCGGAATGGTCCTTGGCTTGGCTCCCGTCATTGGGATTCCTCTCCCTTTCTTTTCGGCTGGAGGATCGTCATTGATGGGCTTCACCTTGCTGGTTTTCATACTGTTGCGATTGGACGCCGAACGGGTTTCAGTTTTAAGATAAGCAATCATCAAGTCAAGCCATCGCGATTCCAGATGTTCACAAAAACATTTATCTATGATTTTGGGTAATTCATTACTTATTAAACGAGTTTCGTCGTATATTTGCACATGCTTTGATGTGCTTCATTTAATCCCCATTGCCTCGGTTCAACAGCCGAAAGCAGTGGAATTTTTCATGCGGTGTTTCTTGGTCAGCAAAACCACAACCTAAGCCCTGCCAGTTATTGGCGGGGCTTTTGTTTGCTCGACGGTTACAATCCGAGGAGGACCTCTTGAGGCTTTTTGCCTCCAAACAGCAAGCGTTCAGGATTCTCAATCATCTCTTTGATGGCGAGTAAGAAGCCAACACTTTCCTTGCCATCGATGATCCGGTGATCATAGCTCAACGCTACATACATCACTGGTCGAATTTCGACCTTGCCATTAATCGCAACGGGGCGCTCAACAATATTATGCATTCCCAAAATGGCGCTTTGTGGAGGATTGATAATTGGCGTAGACAACATGGATCCAAAGACACCCCCATTGGTGATGGTAAACGTCCCTCCTTGCATTTCTTCAATGGTCAATTCGCCATCACGCGCGCGGAAAGCCAAGCGTTTAATTTCAGCTTCGATGCCTGCCAACGTCATCGACTCTGCATTGCGCATAACAGGAACCATCAGACCCTTTGGGGAGCTCACCGCAATGCCTATATCAGCATATTCCGGGACAATCATCTCCTTGCCATCGATCATGCCGTTTACAGAAGGATATTGAGCAATGGCATGCGTTACGGCTTTGGTGAAAAAGCTCATGAACCCCAACCCCACTCCATGCGCCTCTTTGAAGGCTTCCTTGTATTGCTTCCGCAAATCCATTACCGGCTTCATGTCCACTTCATTGAACGTGGTCAACATGGCGGTTTCATTCTTCACAGCAACCAACCGTTCGGCGACTTTGCGACGAAGCATGGACATTTTAACGCGACCGACCTCTCTGCTTCCTCCCCAACTTGCTGTGGCACTGTCATCAAATCCAGCTGCCATTGCGGATAACACATCCTGTTTCATCACTCGACCATCCCGGCCCGTCCCGGCGACTTGACCTGGTTTGATGGCATTGTCCGCCATCATTTTTCGTGCCGCTGGAGAAGGATGACCTGCAGCTGGAGATACCGGCTTGACACTTGCAACAGGAGCAGACTTCGGAGCAGGAGCGGCGGCGACAGGAGCTGGAGCTGCAGCGGCAGGAGCTTGAACAGCTGCCTTAGCAGGCTTTGATTCCGCGGGACGCTTCGCGCTCGTGTCAATCAAACAACACACCGCACCGACTGCAATGGCGTCGCCTTCTTCTGCTTTCAAGGTGATGATTCCTGCTTCTTCAGCAGGCAACTCCAAGGTGGCCTTGTCTGAATCAACCTCTGCGATAGCCTGGTCCTTTTCGACATAATCTCCATCGGACACCAACCATGTAGCGATTTCAACTTCGCTGATGGACTCTCCCGGACTGGGAACTTTCATTTCAAGTGTCGGCATAACAGGATAGAATTGATTGCTAAGTAAAGCTATTTATTCAACGAATATTATCGATTGGCATGGGCGAATACCTCATCGAGGATCTCCTGTTGTCGGCTTTTGTGCACCTCCGAGGAGCCCGATGCAGGGCTAGCGCTCATAGGGCGTGAAATCACGCTAAGTGGAACGCGCGTAAAATGCTGCAGCATGAAGCTCCAAGCACCCATATTCTGTGGCTCTTCTTGGACCCAAACGTAGTTGGCATCTCTTCCATACTTCTGGATAATCTGATCCAACTCTCCTACTGGCAAAGGATGAATTTGTTCTAATCGTACGAACGCAAGATTGTCCGCCTGCACTTCTTGAAGCTGCTCGACGATATCATAGTAGACCTTCCCCGTACACAGCATAACAGTATCTACTCGGCCGGCCGATGTTGCGTCAACATGACGCGGATCATCGATGACCTTTAGAAAACCTCCCTTACCCATCTGCTGGAAAGAAGAAACGGCTAACGGGTAGCGCAGTAGTTTTTTCGGAGTGAAAATAATCAGTGGTTTCCTGAAGGACCATTTGACCTGACGGCGCAGCAAATGAAAGTAATTCGCTGGCTCAGTCACATTGCAGATGAGCATATTCTCACCACTTCCCAATTGCAGAAACCGCTCCATGCGGCCAGAACTGTGCTCGGAACCCATGCCTTCATAGCCATGAGGGAGCATCAAAGTGAGTCCGTTCATGGTGCGCCACTTGTCTTCAGCAGCACTCAAGAACTGATCGAATAGGATTTGCGCCCCGTTGTTGAAGTCCCCGAATTGCGCCTCCCAAACGGTCAATCCATTCGGCGTCGCAAAGGCATAGCCATAATCAAATCCAGCTACCGCATATTCACTCAACAAGGAGTTGTAAATACTCAATTTCGCTTGACCCTCACTCACGTGATTCAGCGGAATAATTTCTTCTTCTGTGTCTTCGGTTTTCACAACAGCATGCCGGTGTGAAAATGTACCCCGCTCTACGTCTTGTCCACTTATACGAACCGGGTGGCCTTCAGCCAACAATGAGGCATACGCCAGCATTTCTCCGAGTGCCCAATCCAGACGATCATCTTCAATCATCTTCAACCGATCCCGCATCAACTTCACAGATTTTCGATAGAATTTCTTTCCTTCAGGCAAAGTCGACATGGCAATGGCCAGTGCTTTCAGCTTCTTCCCCGAAACGTTTGTGTCCGGCGTGCTATGCAATAATTCTTCTGTCGGAGTTTCAAAGCCACTCCACAAATCACTCAGAAAATCAAGTACCTCTGCTTTTTTCCTTTTCTGCGCTTTTCCATGCGCCTTTTCCATCTGCTTCAACTGCTCATCTCGGATGGTCTCCGCCTGAGTCAACTCCATGCTCCCATCAGCGATGAGGCGTTCCATGTAGATCTTGAGCGGATTTGAATGCTGGCTGATCGCTTTGTACAGCTGTGGCTGTGTGAACATCGGTTCATCCCCTTCATTGTGGCCATATTTTCGGTAACCCAACAGGTCGATGAAAACATCCCGCTTCCATTCTTGTCGATACTTCAATGCAATGCGCATGACTTGCACAACCGCTTCTGCATCATCCGCATTGACATGGAAGCTCAATGCTTGGGTCACCTTGCTAACATCTGTGCAATATGTTGAAGACCGTGCGTCCAAATAATTCGTTGTGAAGCCAACTTGATTATTGACCACGATATGCACTGTACCCCCTGTACGGTAACCGTCCAGTTGGGCCATTTGCGCCAATTCGTAGACAACCCCTTGACCAGCAAATGCCGCATCTCCATGGATCAAGATGGGCAACACTTTGGTCTCATCCCCTCCCAAATCATCAATGCGAGCTCGAGCCATTCCTTGGACCACGGGTCCAACGGCCTCCAAGTGCGAAGGGTTCGGAGCCAATGAAATAGAGACTGACTCGCCCGAGTCCGCAGTTACTGTTTTCGAATAACCCAAATGGTACTTGACATCGCCGTCAAATTCCATTTCATCATCGTAAGCCTTGCCTTCAAATTCACAGAAAATCTCTTCGTAAGGCTTGCCCAAAACATGCGCCAACGTGGACAATCGACCCCGGTGTGCCATGCCAATGAACACCTCCTGAACGCCCTGCAATGTCCCTTCTTCAATCACGGCGTCCAACGCAGCGATCAAGGTCTCCCCTCCCTCCAAAGAGAACCGCTTTTGGCCCACAAATTTTTTCTGCAAGAATTCTTCAAACAAGGTTGCTTGCGATAGCTTCTTTAAAATCTGAATCCGGTCGGCCAATTCGATCCGCGGACGATTCGCTAACTCAATATTTTTTCGCACCCACGCCTTGCGATCCACATCTTGGATCATCATGTACTCAATTCCGATGCTATGGCAGTACGTCTCCTCGAGGTGTTCAACAATCTGTTGCAAAGTCGCTTCCCCCAATCCCACCTTATGTCCTGCTTGAAATACCACGGGCAAGTCCAATTCAGACAGTCCAAAATTGGACAAGCTCAAATCGGGCGTGTATACCCGACGTGCGCGAACGGGATTGGTCCGGGTAAATAAGTGTCCTCGTGAGCGGTAGGCTTGAATCAAGTTGATGACTTGAAACTCCTTGAGCGTTTGAGGGGTCGGCGCTTCCTTATCATAGGAGGCCAAAGCCAAATCAAAACCTTTGAAAAAAAGCTGCCAACTCGCGTCGACGGACTCGGGGTCAGAGCAGTATTGCTGGTATAGCGCGTCCAGTGCGTTTGGCTCTGCCTGACTGATAAAATCTAGAGGGTCCATGAGGACAGTACGTGTTTCGACTGACAAAGATACATGACCGCAAGCACCAAGCCTATTTACAGCGATGCAAAAGCGTGAGACCTATGAATAACTCCAGCGCGTCCAAACTTTGAGGGCTGCGCGTTGAAGTGACTTCTCGGCCAATTGCCTCGATGCCTCCTCTCGATCACAATCATGTAGGATGCTTCGGACAAGCCCCTCGCCCAAATCAAGTCTGTAAAAAGCCGTAAAGACAGGTGTTGCGCTACGATCTAAACTCCAAGAGATATGGTCCTCAAGCAATTGAAGCAGTGAAATCGAGGCAGAAGTAACACGCTCGGCATCCCATTCGAAGTCTTTGATCAATTGCTCTTGAACCGCTTCCAAGAATTTCGAGTGACTCCATTCATCGGGCGTTTCTCGATCCGGTAGCATCACCTCCCATTCCATGTTCAGGACTGTCGCGTGGTGACCAATCCAGCAACAAATTCAAACCATTCTCGGTGGGTCCCCTGAAGCTCCAAAGCATCCATGCACGCGACGGCCGCATCAACGCACTCTTCCATGCGGTGACGTGCTGCGCTATCAGAGCCCAATTCGACCATAATCGCTTTAACAGCCGTTACCTTGCTTTTGTGGTCATGGCCTTTGCCATTCCAACGTTCCAATTCCTCTCGCTGCACTGCTGATGCCCGCTCCCACGTGTGGATGCGCAAATAGGTCTTTTTGTCCGAGAGGATGTCTCCACCCATTTGCTTTCCCGTTGCGGCAGTGCCAAAGGCGTCCAACAGATCGTCTTGCATTTGAAAAGCCAATCCCAACTGCTCTCCCAACCGATACCACAATTGAATCCGATCCTCCGACGCACCAGCAGCTCGGGCACCCAAAGCCAATGATGCCGCGACAAGAACCGATGTCTTCAGGCGAATCATGTTCCAATATTCGTCCAACGTGACGTCTTCACGCAATTCAAAAGCCATGTCTGCCTGCTGGCCAATGCACACTTCTAACGCTGTTTGATTGAACAAATGCAGCGCCTTGGGCAACGCCGACGCGTTCAACCCTGTTAAGGCCATCGAAGCCAATGTAAACATGGCATCTCCTGAGAGGATTGCCGCATTCGACCCCCACCGTTGATGCACCGTTTCTTGGCCTCGGCGCAAAGGCGCCTCGTCCATGATGTCATCGTGCATCAAAGTAAAGTTGTGAAACAACTCCACAGCCAACGCTGCAGGAAGTGCCTTTTCCAAGGGTTGCCCCTCCGCCTCGGATGCCGCCAACGCCAGCACAGCACGTAGACGCTTTCCACCCAAAGACATCAGGTAATGAATGGGCGCGTACAGACCATCATCCGCATCAGCCGGCCATTCAGCAAGAAAGGCATCGGTAGCCCGGTTCGCTTCTAACTTCAGACGCTCCAAATTCGCTTGACTCATTGATTGCCGTTTTATAGCCCGCGCGATAATTGATCCAAGAGGTAATCACCGTAACCTGACTTACGCAACGGTTCCGCTACTTTTTTAAGTTGGTCATCGGAGATGTATCCCATTCTCCAAGCGATTTCTTCAATGCACCCGATTTTCAACCCCTGCCGTTCTTCAATGACTTGAACATACTGCGAGGCTTGCATCAATGATGCATGCGTACCGGTATCCAACCACGCCATGCCACGATCCAGTTTTGAAACGAGCAGTTTTCCAGCCTCCAAGTACGCCCGGTTGACATCGGTTATTTCATACTCTCCACGAGCGCTTGGCTTCAGCTTTTTCGCGATTTCGACCACGCTGTTGTCATAAAAATACAGGCCTGGAACTGCGTAATTCGACTCGGGATTGTCTGGCTTTTCTTCAATGCTTGTGACCCGATCATCACCGTCGAATGAAACAACACCGTATCGCTCAGGATTGGTCACGTAGTAGGCGTAAACTATTGCCCCCACCGGGTCCGTATTGGCCCGCAATTGCCGACCAAAGCCCTTTCCGTAAAAGATGTTGTCACCGAGTACCAATGCCACCTTGTCCGAGCCAATGAAGGACTCTCCGATCACAAAGGCTTGTGCCAATCCATTTGGGACGGCCTGTTCCTCATATTCAATCGTACAACCGATGTCGCTTCCATCGCCCAACAACCTCTCAAAACCGGGCAAGTCGGTGGGAGTAGAGATGATGAGGATCTCCCGAACGCCACTCAACATCAACGTCGACAGCGGATAATAAATCATCGGCTTGTCGTATATCGGCATTAGCTGTTTGCTGATGGCTCGGGTCAATGGCCACAATCGGGTTCCAGACCCTCCTGCTAAAATAATACCTTTCATGGTACAGATATTGAATATTCTTTCAACGGTCTCAAGACGAATGCCCTTTGTTTTTTCGCTGCTGAATTAACGCCTCGTGTTGTTCTTCACCCTTACCCGGCGACGTCCCCTCCTGAATGGACAACTCTTCCAATTCGATGTCCTCTTCCTCATCCAAAATTGAAAAGAACGGTTCTGAAAACGACTTGGTGGTAAGTGATTTCTCAAAAGCAAGTAACAAGCTGGGGAGCAAAAGCAGGTTGGTAAACATGGCCACCCCAAGAGTGATTGACACCAAGATACCCAGTGACCGCGTCCCGTCAAATCCCGACATCGCAAACATCAAGAACCCAAAAAACAACACGATGGAAGTGTACATCATACTCACCCCTGTTTCTTTCAGAGCTAGAATCACGGACTCCTTGATGTTCCACGATTTGAAGTTCAGCTCTTGACGGTATTTCGCCAAAAAGTGTATGGTGTCATCCACCGAAATTCCAAAGGCGATGCTGAAGACTAAAATCGTAGACGGCTTGATCGGGATACCGGTCCACCCCATGAAACCTGCGGTGAAAAGCAGAGGAAATAAGTTAGGAATGAGCGCTATGCCCACCATGCGGGCAGATTTAAACAAAAGCGCCATCATCAATGCAATCACACAAATCGCCAAAGCGATAGAAATGCCGAGATTCCGAACCATGTAACTCGTTCCTTCCAAAAACACCACGCTCGTGCCCGTCAAGATGAGATCAAATTTCTCTGGTGGAAAAAGACTGTCTAGGCGTGGCCGTAATTCCAGCATTAAATCCCGCATTTCCAGTGTCCCCACGTCCGCCATCTGCGTCGAAATTCGGGTCATGGATTGTGTGGAATCAAAGAAGTTAGCCATGACGTCGCCCGATGCGGAAGCCCCTTCTGCGGCTTCTGCCGTTCCCCGAATCCAAGGCCCAATGAACGAGCGTTCTTGTCGCGAGGGCAAGCGATAGCGCTCAGGCGAACCACCGTAAAAAGCCTGGGTCGCAAATTTACTAGCATCGACCGCACTAATTGATCTGCTGAACTCAGGGTACTCCTTCAAGATCTCCTGAAGCGATTCAATGCGTTTCAACACATTCGGATTGGTCGCCCCGTTGGTCCTCCGCGTATCCACTAGCATTTCAAATGGCATGGCCCCGTTGAAGCGCTGCTCCATCCATTTCAAGTCCCGAATGACCCGATCATGTTCCGGCAAATCATCCACGATGTTTCCTGTGGTGACCATTTGAGAAACCCCAGCGATACTGAACAAGAAAATAACCAACGCACCGGCATACACATGGGGTCTTTTTTCTTGGACAATTCTTACCAAGTGATTGACAAACACAAACATCCACCGGCGATCCAAATGCCGCGTGTGCTTCACCCGTGGAGCAGGTAAAAAGGTCATCAACGCAGGAATCACGATGATGGAAATAACAAAAACGACTAAAATATTGATGGCAGCCACCACACCAAACTGCCGGAGCATATCACTGTGCGTGAAAATAAACGTCGCAAAACCCAATGCGGTGGTAACGTTTGTGAGCAACGTAGCATTGCCAACTTTGACCACCATGCGCTGCAATGCCATGGCTTTATTGCCATGACGTTTGTATTCTGCATGGTATTTATTGACCAAATAAATGCAGTTGGGAACACCGATGACAATCATCAACGGAGGAATCAAACTCATCAACAAATTGACCGGATAATCCAGCAATGAAATCGTGCCTAAGGACCAGATCACGCCCATACCAACCACCAGCAAACTCACTCCGGTAATGGTTGGATTTCGGAAAAACAATAAGAGCAGCAAGGCCGTCACCAACATGGCCGCACCGATGAACCACCCTATTTCTCCTTTGACCTTGTTGGTCATTTCCGTTCGGATGAAGGGAAGACCACTGATCGCCAAGTCAATGCCGTGCTTTTCGCTCCATAGATCAGTCAGCGCGACCACGTCCTCAACAACCGTCCCTCGTTTCTTCGAATTGAATAAATCAGCATCCAAAAAAACGGTCAAAAGCGTCGCGTCCCCGCGTTTTGTATACAGCAGGCCTTCATAGAAAGGCAGTGATTCTACCTGATCAAACAGGTTCTGGACAAAGATTGAATCCACCGCACCCCCCACTTCCATGGCACCCGGGTCGACCAATGGCATCAGCGTAAATCGACGCAACGCGGTGTCCTTTTCTAAGGAGAAGGAGTGGGTAATGGAAAATACGCTGTCGATGAGCGAAAGTGGAACAAGCTTGTCGATACCGTCATCCACTGTATCTCGACGGGTATCCATGAACCGGATGGACTCCGCCAATTCATACCATGCCTGCAAACCTTCAGGAGATCTCAGGTCACGTGCGTCCGCACCGATCAGCAAGACATTTCCCTCTGTACCAAAATTCTCAATGAAATGCTGGTACTCAATCGCCGTGGTATCCGTTGAAGGCAAAAGTCCCCCGAAAGTGTACTGTAACCTCAAATTCGGAATCTGCAAAGCCATCAAAACGGTTAAGCACCCGATGATGATAAGCAGCAATAAACGCTGCCGAAGTAGTACGGATGCAATGCGATTCCAGATCAACGCAGCATTGATTTTGAGGCGATTTGAGGCATGTTCATAGGCGACTCAACGCAGGGAGTACCCGGCTGCAACCGCGTTGCAAAGAAACATATTTTTTCCTTGGCAATGGCAGGCGCTAAAGACGGGTCCACTGCCATCATTGCGAGGCGTTCGCTTTATCTTTGCATCATGGAATCTTACGATGTTATCGTCATCGGCAGCGGACCTGGAGGGTACGTCGCTGCCATTCGCTCAGCACAATTGGGGAACAAAACCGCATTGGTTGAGAAATACAGCTCGCTTGGAGGCACCTGCTTGAATGTTGGTTGCATACCGTCCAAAGCACTTTTGGATAGCTCCGAGCATTACCACCAAGCACTGCATCAGTTTTCAGAACACGGCATTCACGCCTCAGACTGGAAGCTTGACTTCAAACAAATGATCTCCCGCAAGGCGGGCGTTGTTGAACAAACGGTGGCCGGTATTGATTTCCTGATGAAAAAAAACGGAATCGAAGTGCACACGGGAACCGGCTCTTTTGTCGATCTGCACACCATTGCTGTGACACCGAGTAAAGGCAAGGCCACCGCTATTAGCGGAAAGCACATCATCATTGCCACGGGATCAAAGCCTGCTTCCCTACCCTTTATCAATGTGGACAAAAAGCGGGTCATCACATCGACCGAAGCGTTGAGCTTAAGGGACTTGCCCAAACACATGGTGGTCATTGGCGGAGGTGTCATCGGGTTGGAATTAGGGAGTGTTTATGCTCGTTTGGGGACGGAAGTTCACGTTGTTGAATACCAGGACACCATCATTCCAACCATGGACCGGACGATGGGCAAAGAGCTCATGCGTTCCATGAAAAAGTTGGGCGTAAAATTCCATCTTCAGCATGGGGTCAAAGAGGTCAAAGCAAGCGCGAAAGGTGTTGTGGTAAAAGCCGACGATAAGAAAGGGCAAGAGGTGGAATGGAAAACAGAATATTGCCTCGTTTCGGTTGGGCGAAAACCCTTTACCGCCGGTCTCAATGTGGAGGCGGCTGGGCTTTCTTTGGATGAGCGCGGACGCATCCCTGTAGACGAGCAGATGCGAACATCCGTTCCTCACATATTCGCCATCGGTGACGTTGTTCGTGGTGCCATGCTCGCGCACAAGGCCGAGGAAGAAGGTGTTGTAGCTGCAGAGGTCATCGCAGGACAGCATCCGCACATCGACTACAATTTAATTCCCAATGTGGTGTACACATGGCCCGAAGTGGCCGGAGTAGGAAAGACAGAGGAACAACTGAAAGCGTCGGAAGTCGCATACAAATCAGGTTCATTCCCTTTCAAGGCCAGCGGAAGGGCGCGGGCATCTATGGACACGGATGGTTCAGTCAAGGTCTTGGCTCACGCCGACACGGATGAAATTTTGGGCATTCACATTTGCGGACCGCGGGCTGCCGACATGATTGCTGAAGCCGTTGTAGCCATGGAGTTTCGTGCTACCGCTGAGGACATCAGCCGCATGTCACACGCCCACCCGACATTCACCGAAGCGATCAAAGAAGCTGCCCTTGCTGCGACAGACAACCGCGCGCTGCACATCTGATGGAATGATGTTGAACGCATGGAATCGACAACGTGGACCTGACCGGAAAAAATTGACGGTTGAATTGAACCACGAGGCCTCCAACTTGTTGATTTATCTACTATGAAAACAGGCATTCTATTAATCAACTTGGGGACACCAGACGCCCCAAAACCGGGAGCTGTCGGACGTTACCTCCGCGAATTTCTCGGTGACGAACGGGTCATTGATATCCCGTGGCTTCCTCGGAAGTTGTTGGTCAATGGCATCATCGCCCCCATCCGAAGCTTTCGAAGCGCTCGAGAATACAAGAAGGTTTGGACTGATGAGGGTTCTCCCTTGCTCATTCACGGAGAAAAGGTCCGAGATCTGCTCCAGACCCGCATGAACCGCCCTGAGATGGTCACTGCCTTTGAAGGTGAAGTCACAGTAGAGTTGGCCATGCGCTACCAAACTCCATCGATGGATGTCGTGTTGAAGCGGATGCAAGCGGATCACTATGACCGCATTGTCATCCTGCCACTCTATGCACAATATGCTTCAGCATCCACCGGGTCTACGCTGCAAAGAGCGTTTGAAATCATCAGCAAGTGGTATGTGATTCCCGATGTGATTTCCATCAGCCAGTACTGGGATTTCCCAGGCTATCTCGATGGTTTTGAACTCCGAGCCAAAGCGTTCGACCTCAACGCTTACGATCACATTTTGTTTAGCTACCATGGTCTGCCAGAACGACAGCTGGACAAAGTATACGACGATCGGCAGTGTTCCAACCACAGCTGTGAGGATGAGATCAATGACCAAAATAAGTTCTGTTATAAAGCGACTTGCTATGCAACAACGCGTGCACTTGCAGAGCGTCTTCAGATACCCTCTGATCGCTACACCGTCTGCTTTCAATCCCGTTTGGGTGGCGGATGGGTCGAACCTTTTAGTGACAAAGTCATTGAAGAGCGCGCTGGAAAAGGCGATCAAAAACTCCTTGTTTTCAGTCCAGCATTTGTGGCCGATTGTCTCGAAACCATTGTGGAAATTGGAGAAGAGTACGTCGAGCTATTTGAAGAAAAAGGAGGCAAACAGCTTGACTTCGTTCCAAGTCTCAACGACCACCCTCGCTGGATTCAAGGGTTGGAAGAGCTCGTATTGAGCAAGATTGGTAAGGCTTAACTGAATCATCCGTCGAACCCGATAGACTGCGTATCTTCCTCCCGTGGAATCTCAAATCGCCGAAAATCCAATCCCCACGTCCAGCATTGCTCAGCGCAAATTGCCGGATTTGTCCGCGTGGTTTGAACGTGAAGAACATGCATTCCTGCTGTACGATGAGCAGCCACAGGGCCGTTGTTTGTTTGCCATTGGGGCACGTCGGTCGTTCACGTGGGGGTTGGAACAACCTGGTTGCATCGAAGCCTGGTCTCGATTTGTGAAGCCCGGAGCAGATCGCTCAGGGTGGACGTTTGGGTGGATGGGCTATGACTTGAAGAACATCCTGGAAGAGGTCAATTCCCGTCGAACTGACAGCGCTGGCTTTCCTGTGATGCACTGGGTCGAACCACGCATTGTCGTGGCATGGGGCGGAGACCTTGAGCATCCTAAATTGGTGTTGGGCGAAGACGAGCCCGACGCGCATGCCGCCTTGGAATCAATTCTGCACGACGCTCCTTCAGAAACACCCTCTTCAGAGCGCATTTCCTTGCGCCCACGATGGGATCGTTCGACCTATCTACAGCGCGTTCAACGCGTCAAGAAACACATTCAACGGGGTGATGTTTACGAATTGAACCTGTGCCAAGAATACCACGGTGATGGTAAAATTGACAGCCCCTGGAATGCGTATGTGCGTCTGCAGCGGAAAACACGCGCGCCGTATAGTGCACTTATTAAAGCAGGTGAATTTGACTTGCTGTGTGGCTCGCCCGAATTGTTCTTGAAAAAACGTGGGAAGCGGATCACATCCTCACCCATCAAAGGGACAATTCGGCGAGGTCAAAATGCTGAAGAAGATGAAATCCTTGCGCATCAATTGTATCACGATACCAAGGAGCGTGCAGAGAACGTGATGATTTGCGATCTCGTGCGCAACGATCTGAGCAAAATCGCTGCGCCTGGC
>CAJWIF010000007.1 GCA_913041135.1 uncultured Flavobacteriales bacterium | reverse complement strand
GGACACAAAAAAGGCCCACGAAGGGCCTTTTTAATTGCAGTTGATTGCATTCAACTACCGCACATGTCACAATCTTCACCATTCTCAATAGAGCAGGCCATAGCAGCTTGCTCTTCGTCAGTCATTTCAAGGACAGACTTTTGAGGCGCTTCTGGTCCCTCAGGGGCAACCACAGGAGCGTCTTTGTACTTCTTGTCCACGGTAAACTTAATTGCGTCAGTAGCTGCTTTAGTGCGCAGGTAGTACATGCCAGTTTTCAATCCTTTTTTCCAGGAATAGAAGTGCATGGAGGTCAACTTCGCTGTATTGACGTTTTCCATGAAGACATTGAGTGATTGCGATTGGCAAATGAAGGCTCCTCGGTCTGCGGACATGTCGACAATGGCGCGCTGTGAGATCTCCCAAGCTGTACGATAAAGTGCTTTGAGATTCTCAGGGATTTCCTTGATGTTTTGAATCGAACCGTTCGCTGCAATGATCCGGTTTTTCATGTCATCATCCCACAATCCCAACTTGGTCAAATCGCGCAACAGGTGCTTGTTGACGATGATATACTCACCCGAGAGTACACGTCGTGTGTAAATGTTGGATGTATAAGGCTCGAAGCACTCGTTGTTGCCAAGGATCTGTGCTGTTGAAGCCGTGGGCATTGGAGCGAGGAGAAGCGAATTACGTAGGCCATGTTCTTTGATTTCCTCCTTGAGGACATCCCATTCCCAACGATCCGTTGGTTTAACATCCCACATATCAAACTGAAGCCGTCCTTCGGATGCAGGTGAACCTTGGAAGGTTTCGTACGCGCCTTCTTCTTTGGCTAAATCTTTAGAAGCCGTGCAAGCGGCGTAATAGATCGTCTCAAAAATCTCCCGGTTCAATGTGCGGGCCTCGTCTGAATCGAATGGAAAACGCATCAAGATGAACGCATCAGCCAAACCCTGGACACCGATTCCGATTGGACGGTGTCGCATATTGGAGTTGCGCGCTTCTTGAATAGGATAGTAATTCCGATCGATGATTCGGTTCAAATTTTTCGTGACCTGGTAGGTGACTTCAAACAGCTTGTCGTGATCAAAAGTGCCGTTGTTGACATACTTAGGAAGTGCGACAGAAGCAAGGTTGCACACCGCGACTTCATCAGGTGCGGTGTACTCGATAATTTCGGTGCATAGATTGGACGACTTGATCGTACCGAGATTTTGCTGATTGGACTTGCTATTTGCAGCGTCCTTGT
The DNA here is from genome assembly GCA_913041135.1 of uncultured Flavobacteriales bacterium. GTDB lineage: Bacteria > Bacteroidota > Bacteroidia > Flavobacteriales_D > Sanyastnellaceae > UA16. Next base: position 39,178 of record CAJWIF010000007.1, on the reverse strand, counting down.
AGAGCATGTAGGGAGTTCCTGTTTCAATTTGGGATTCCAAAATCTTGAACCAGAGATCTTGTGCTTTGATCGTCTTTCGACCTTTTCCAGAGGCTTCATATGAAGTGTAAAGCGCTTCGAATTCGGCGCTGTGTGTATCAGCCAAGCCTGGACATTCGTTGGGACACATCAAGGTCCAATCTCCATTTTCTTCAACGCGCTTCATGAACAAATCTGGAATCCACATGGCATAGAACAGATCGCGTGCGCGTTGTTCTTCCTTTCCGTGGTTCTTTTTCAATTCCAAGAAATCGAAGACATCGGCGTGCCAAGGCTCCATGTAAATTGCGAACGAACCCTTGCGCTTGCCTCCTCCCTGATCGACATATCGGGCAGTGTCATTGAAAACACGTAACATAGGCACGATACCATTGGACGTGCCGTTGGTACCTTTTATGTAAGAGCCGGTAGCGCGAACATTGTGTATCGCCAAACCGATGCCTCCGGCATTTTGAGAAATCTTAGCACACTGCTGCAAGGTGTCATAAATTCCGCTAATGCTATCCTCTTTCATGGTCAAAAGAAAGCAGCTGGACATTTGTGGCTTCGGTGTACCAGCGTTGAATAACGTCGGAGTAGCATGGGTAAACCACCCTTCACTCATCATGTTATATGTGGCGACCGCAGCATCGAGATCTTCTTTGTGTATGCCAATTGAGACCCGCATGAGCATGTGCTGTGGTCGTTCAACGATTTCGCTGTTGATTTTCAAGAGGTAACTGCGCTCAAGCGTCTTGAATCCGAAGTAATCGTAATTGAAATCACGATCGTAGATGATTTGCGAGTCGAGATATTCAGCGTTGTCACGGATGATCTCAATGACATCTGTAGCGACTAGGGAAGCCCCCTCTCCTGTGATGGGATCTAAATAGGTGTGAAGATCCTCCATGGTCTCAGCAAAAGACTTTTTGGTAGCCTTGTGCAAGTTGGATACCGCAATGCGACTGGCGAGACTAGCGTAATCGGGGTGAGTCACAGCATTCGTGGCAGCAACTTCAGCAGCAAGATTGTCCAATTCGGTGGTGGTGACACCGTCGTAAACGCCCTCAATTACGCGCATGGCAACCCGGACAGGGTCAACTGCTTTGTGCAATTCGTAGCACAGCTTTTTGATACGGGCTGTAATCTTGTCGAACTGTACAAGCTCTTTGCGGCCGTCTCTTTTTATGACATACATGGGCTGGAAAAATCGTGTGATGGGTGTGAGTAAAGAGAGATGAGGGCGGAATCAGAAATCTGCGTCCAAACTGAAAGACTTAGAGCCTTCGTCTGACGTGTTGAGGACTCCGGCTTTTTGGTATTCACCAACACGTTTTTCAAAAAAGTTGGTTTTGCCTTGGAGTGAAATCATTTCCATAAAGTCGAATGGGTTGGTCACATTGTATTCCTTTTCAGTACCCAATTCAACCAACAAGCGGTCAGCAACGAATTCAATGTATTGCGACATCAAGTCTGAATTCATTCCTATGAGACGCACAGGGAGCGACTCACAGATGAACTCCTTTTCGATGTTTACCGCATCAATAATAATTTTACGGAGTGTTTTGACAGGAAGCTTATTGACGATGTGTTCGTTGTAGATCAAACACGCGAAATCGCAATGCATGCCTTCGTCTCGGGAAATGAGCTCATTGGAAAAACTCAGTCCTGGCATAAGGCCACGTTTCTTTAACCAGAAGATCGAGCAGAAGCTCCCGCTAAAGAAAATGCCTTCAACAGCAGCGAAAGCGACAATGCGTTCTGCGAATGACCCGTTGTCAATCCAGTCGAGAGCCCATTCTGCTTTTTTCTTGACGCAATCCATTGTGTCAATGGCGTTGAAAAGCTGGCCTTTTTCATCGTCGTCTTTGATGTAGGTATCAATGAGAAGCGAATAGGTTTCAGAATGGATATTCTCCATCATGATTTGAAAGCCGTAGAAAAACTTGGCTTCCGTGTATTGCACTTCGGATAGAAAATTCTCAGCGAGATTTTCATTCACGATGCCGTCGGATGCAGCAAAAAAGGCGAGGATGTGCTTGACAAAATAGCGCTCGTCATCATTGAGCTTGTCATTCCAATCGACAAGGTCAGCTGCAAGATCAATTTCTTCAGCAGTCCAAAAGCTGGCCTCCGATTTTTTATAAAAAGCCCAAATGTCATTGTGTTGTATTGGAAACAACACAAATCGATTGGGATTGTCCTCAAGAATAGGTTCCGTGACAACGGTGTTTTGAGGTAATACCTCAGCAATGGTAGTTTGCTCTGCGGATTTAGTAGACGATTCGCTCATGTTAGCGTTTAGATAGAGTGCGTCAAAAGACGCGAGTGAACAAAAATGATGGAAGAGCGTCTCAAAAGCACCTTTGAAAAGGCTGCCACGCTGTCTCCTGTGTCGTTGTGTGCCGTTTTTAGAGGGTCAAAATCTAGTTCCCTGGAGGCCAAGGAAGACCAAATTGCCTCATTCTAGAAGCAGCACATTCGATTTAGTAAGGAGACAATGTGAGCTACGAGAAGCCGAGTCGTCCAACAGTTCCCCAAAGAAATCTAAGTAAGTGGTTAACGCCAAAACAAAAGAATTCACAATGGAGGTGAGTTGTTAACAGAGGTGCTTGAGAATTGAATCTAACGAAAACATATACAGTTATTTAGGAGTGTTTTTTGATGCGTTGGGGAAAACTGATAGGGCCAAAGAGGTTGTTTTTATGGCATGATTTTGTAGGAGCAAAATCCGATTATGCGACTCCTATTGGACTTCAGCGCAGTCGATCACAAATTTTGCGGTGTCAGACTAGTTTGAGTCCGTACTTTTGCATCATGCTGAAACAGCTTTTGAAGAAATTAATCGGCGATAAGGCCGAAGGAGATATGAAAGACATCCGTCCGGTTGTCGATGCAGTTCACGCTGTGGAATCGGAATTGTTGGGACTGTCTGATGACGCTTTAAGGGCGCGCACGGCCGTGTTGAAAAGCCGCATTGCAACGCACATTTCGTCGCAGACGGAGGAAGCAGATGCCTTGCGACACAAAGCTTCAGAAATGGGGGAGGCCGATCTCGAAGCCAAAGAGGCGGTCTATGAATCGTTGGATGCTCTTGAGTTGCAAATCAATGTTTCCATTGAGGAAGTGTTGGAAGTCATCATGCCAGAGGCCTTTGCGGTCATTAAGGAGACAGCGCGGCGTTTGTCGGAAAACCACCAATTGGATGTAGAAGCAACCCAATGGGACCGTGATATTGCCGCAAAACGCGGAGGAGTGCAGATCGCCGGAGACCGAGCGGTTTGGAGCAACAAGTGGATGGCGGCAGGGTCGGAGGTTGAGTGGAACATGGTGCACTATGATGTGCAATTAGTAGGTGGCGCAGCACTTCATCGAGGTAAGGTTGCGGAGATGCAAACGGGAGAGGGAAAGACGTTGGTTGCAACACTCCCAATGTTCCTCAATGCACTTTCCGGAAAAGGGGTGCACCTGGTCACCGTCAATGATTATTTGGCTCGCCGTGACTCAGAATGGATGGCGCCAATTTTCGAATTTCATGGCATGCGCGTTGATTGCATTGATAAGCATCAACCAAACAGTGAGCAACGAAGAGAAGCGTATCGCGCTGATATCACATACGGTACCAACAACGAATTCGGATTTGATTATCTCCGAGACAACATGGCGCAGCGTCCCGAACAACTGGTTCAACGCAAGCATCATTATGGCATCGTAGATGAGGTGGATTCTGTATTGATTGATGAGGCGCGAACACCTTTGATCATCAGTGGCCCGACTCCCAAAGGGGACCAGCAGGAATTTGATTCCTTGAAACCCAAAGTGGTTCAATTGGTCGGAATTCAGCAGAAAGCTGCCCAAGGGTTTTTGGCTGATGCGAAGCGTTTGTTGGGCAAGGAAGGAGCTTCAAAGGATGACACATCTGAAGGGGGTCTGGCGTTATTCCGCGCTTACCGCGCACTGCCCAAATCCAAGCCGCTCATCAAGCTTCTGAGTGGAGAAGGCATGAAGCAGCAGTTGTTGAAGACGGAGGGAATCTATCTCCAAGACAACAAAAGAGAGATGCCGAAGGCAGATGAGGAGTTGTACTTCGTCATTGACGAAAAGCAAAACCAGGTAGAGCTTACAGAGCGTGGTATTGAATACCTGACGTCCAATATGGATGACGACCAATTCTTCACGATGCCTGATTTGGCAACGGAATTGGTGACCATTGATAACGGTCCAGGTGACGAAGAAGCCAAGCTCGAGATGAAGAGCAAGTTGATGTCCGATTATGGTGTGAAAAGCGCACGCGTGCACACCATGAATCAGCTACTCAAGGCGTATGCGTTGTTTGAAAAGGACGTGGATTACGTCCTGATGGACAACAAAGTAAAGATTGTCGATGAGCAAACGGGGCGGATCATGGACGGCCGCCGGTTCTCGGATGGACTCCACCAGGCGATAGAGGCCAAAGAGAGTGTGAAGATTGAAGCGGCTACCCAAACGTATGCGACCGTCACCCTGCAGAACTACTTCAGGATGTACCACAAACTGTCGGGTATGACAGGAACGGCTGAAACGGAAGCCGGAGAGTTGTGGGATATCTATGAATTGGATGTGATGGGCATCCCAACCAATCGTCCAATCTCACGGGATGATCGTGAGGATTTGGTGTACAAAACGAAGCGTGAAAAGTACAATGCCATCATCGATGATGTTGTGGTATTGCGTGATGCGGGACGCCCTATTTTGGTGGGAACGACGACCGTTGAAGTCAGCGAATTGCTCTCTCGCATGATGGACATACGTCAAATCAAGCACCAGGTGCTGAATGCCAAGTTGCACCAGCGTGAAGCTGAGATTGTCAGTGAGGCCGGGAAACCTGGAACTGTAACGATCGCTACCAACATGGCAGGTCGTGGAACGGACATCAAACTGACGGAAGAGACCAAACAATCAGGAGGTTTGGCCATCATTGGAACTGAGCGCCATGACAGCCGACGTGTCGACCGCCAATTGCGTGGAAGAGCAGGGCGACAAGGAGACCCGGGTTCGTCACAATTCTACGTGTCGCTGGAAGACGATTTAATGCGTTTGTTCTCGTCCGATCGGGTTTCGAAGATGATGGACCGAATGGGACATCAGGATGGAGATGTGATCCAGCATTCGATGATCACCAAATCGATCGAAAGGGCGCAAAAAAAGGTCGAAGAAAACAACTTTGGTGTTCGGAAGCGTTTGTTGGAATACGATGACGTCATGAATGCACAGCGGGAGGTGATCTACAAGCGTCGCCGCCACGCATTACACGGAGACCGCATTCGAACGGACATCGCGAATATGTTCTTTGAGCTGGTTGAGGCCTCTGTAATCGCCTTTCAACCTGAGAAAGAATATGAAGGCTTTCGCTTGGCATTGCTTCGTGACTTTGGAATAGAGCCTCCGGTTGATGAGCCTGGTTTTGCATCTGGAAATGCAGAAGACATCGCTTATGCAACGTACCAAAGCGCTGAAACGGTTTATCGGATGAAACTGAAAGACCTGGCGTCTCGAGCTCATCCGGTCATCCAACGTGTCAACGACGACCCGGCCAACGATTTCAAGCAAATATTGGTTCCTTTTACGGATGGTCGCAAGACGATTCAAGTTGCAGCGGATATTGATCAAAGTGTTATTTCGGAAGGCGTTAGCGTCTTGGAAGGCCTGGAGAAGGCGGTTGTTTTGGCCATTATCGATCAGTATTGGAAAGAGCATTTGAGGGACATGGATGACCTCCGTTCAAACGTACAGTTGGCTCGTTTCGAGCAGAAGGATCCGCTGTTGATCTACAAGTTTGAATCGTACGAGTTGTTTAAGGGAATGGTTCAACGTATGAATGCAGAGGTCGCATCATTTCTACTCAAGTGCACAATTCCTACAGGTCCAGGACAACAGCCGGTTAAACAGGCTCCTGTTGCGCGTCCATTGGCCCCTGGTCGCATGGACATTAGAAAGGAGGGCGTTCAGAACATCCAGCAACAAGCCATGGCTGCAGCACGTCAGAATGCCTCGGGTAACGGCGGCAATGCCGGTGCACCGCCGCCGCGCAAAGCGGAACCCATCCGTGTAGAGAAGAAAGTGCTTCCAAACGAACCGTGTCCTTGCGGTTCTGGGAAGAAATTTAAAAAGTGCCACGGCGTTTGATCACCAGGAATTACGGGCTTTGAGCTGTCTATCGCGGCGCGTCAAAAAGCGGGAGTGATGGGTCCATGAGTTTTGGCGATCGGCAACTCAACCCACTTACTTGTTCCAAGTGTTCAGTGAATCGAATGCACGTTTGCGGCGTTAGAACGCTATCCGGTTCGTGTACCAGAAAATCAAACGATTTTAGGCCGCTGTTTTTCCATTGGTCGACCCACTGAGCCCATTGCCGGATTCGAAAGTCGTCTAGGGGATGCCCTTCATATCCACCGAACCGAACGATGACATGGGGAGAAGTGATCCGCATGTGCAACGCGTCTCGCCGGCCTGCGGTATCGCAGATTACTGCGCCAATCCCACGGTCGGTCATGAGCTGCCATAGGGCCAATGCTTCGGGGCTTTCTTCGAACCATTCTGGATGACGAAACTCAATGGATAAGGTCAATTCCTCTGGCCATTTTTTGAGGTATTCCACCAAATATGCCGCGTGTTTGGGGGCGTAATGCGGGGGGAGTTGAATGAAGCTGGTTCCCAGCCGATTTCCCAAAGCGAGAATACCATCGATGAAGTCATCAGTAGGGCCTTCGCATCGATTGAAGCGGCGATAGTGCGAGATGATTTGCGGAAATTTTGGGCAAAAGCGGAAATCCTCAGGCATGGCTGCCGCCCATTCTGCCATTTTCTCAGGAGGATAGATGCGGTAATGCGTTGCGTTGAATTCGAGACTCGAAAACTGTTTTCCATACCATTCGGGCCAACTCCGCTGGACCGCCTTTTGGGGATAGACGATGCCGCGCCAAGGCCGAATGGTCCACATGGTTCCTCCCGTCCGAACTTCAACCTGAGTGGATTGAGGCTCTGAATTCAGCGCGCAAAAGCGGGGTTCCACAGGAGGCAACTGAAAAAAATCTTCGGTGCAGGCATCGATGGAGGGGAGTTTTCCGAATTTCATGGAGACACAAATTTAGACGCGACAAGGATGAAGAGTACTTAAAACGAAAAGAAAGCAGCTGCACATTCGGGCATGTTGATCCTCCAAAGCTTCTGTGATGTTCTTTTTCCTCAGCATTGTGTGAGCTGCGGGTCTTGGATGCTCTCGCAGTCCACTCGGTTTCCTTGTTGTAGCATTTGTTCCATGCGTTGGCCTGATTTGCGTGGTAGCATCGGCCTGATTTTGATGCAAGAACGGCTAGCTACGAAGTGGGGTCAAGTGGGGTTTCGATTGAGGGGATGTGACTTTTTGGAACGGCAAATTCGAGACATCAAATACCGTGGAGATCGAAAGTTGGCTTGGCATTGGGGTCGGTGGTTGGCTAGCGGGGCTGAAGAGGTGCCCTTTCCCCGCGAATCACTCGTGCTGGTCCCCATCCCACTCCATTGGCGTAGACAGCTGAACCGAGGATTCAATCAAGCGGAGTGGGTCGCCAAGGGGATTGCATCGGTGTGGAATGTCCCCATCGAACCCAAGCTACTTGGAAGGGCAAAGCACGGAGCATCGTTAACCGGTATGAACAGGAGAGAGCGGCGTGAAAAATTGGACATGACCTACTTCTACCGGGAGGGTGTTTTAGAGGCTCCTAGAAACGTGTTACTCGTGGATGACGTCCTGACAACGGGCACGACGTTTAGGATGTGTGCATCGGCATTGGATGATTCTCCCCATCGGGTTGTTGGAACATTGGCCCTTGCTCTGGCATGAATGGATGTCTTGATGCAGTGCGGTATCTTTGTATGGATGCCCAGCTCAACGAAATCCTCAAAAGGGAACAACCGCATGGCCGTATACCACGCGATGCAACCACAGTGGATTGCGTTGTTGGAAGGTGAAGTAAATCGTACGGCGAATCTGGCGAACCTCTCGGCGGCAATCTATGCGGCCTTTGACTGGCATTGGGTCGGGTTTTATGTGGTAGACCAACAACGTGACGAACTCGTTTTAGCGCCTTTTCAAGGACCTGTGGCGTGCACACGATTGCACCGCGGTAAGGGAGTTTGTGCGGCGGCATGGGATTCGAAATCAGCGCAAGTTGTTGACGATGTAGAGTCGTTTCCAGGCCACATTGCCTGCAGTGCTTTGTCGATTGCGGAATTGGTTCTACCGGTAGTGGTGGAAGGCGAAGTCGTGGCAGTTCTGGACATTGATTCCACCAAGCCAGCAGACTTTTCTCAAGTCGATGTGGAAGGATTTGCATCGATCATAGGTCACCTTGAATCACGATGGAATCAATGGGAATGAAGCAAGAAAATTGGCGTGTTCGCATGGGGTGGTTTCTAGGAATCGTTCTCGTTATGGGATGCGCTCAAGTGTCATCACCCGCGGGAGGCCCATTGGATGAAATCGCTCCCCAAGTGCTTGAGATGACTCCTCCCAATGGATCTTCGGATCTCCAGCTTGAGTCGCTGACACTGCGGTTTGATGAGTACGTTGTCTCCCGGAATGCCGTGTCGCAAATGCTCATTTCCCCTCCCATTACAGGAACGCCGCAATTCAAAACCAAAGGGAAGGAGGTGCATGTTCTCTTTGAATCGGATTGGTTTGAAGCCGAGACGACCTACGTCTTGAATTTTGGAGATGCTTTGGTGGATTTGCACGAATCCAACCCTGCGGAAGCTTTGTTCTTTGCATTTTCGACCGGGAGTGAATTGGATACCTTGACATTGAATGGTCAGGTTGTCGATCAGCTCTCTGGCGGCGGAGTCGGTGGGTTGCGCACTTTGTTTTTTAAAGATTCAACACCTTGGGATAGTATTTGGGGCGGAGAGCGGCCAGTGGCTGTCGCCATCACAGATGAAGAAGGATTTTTTCAGGGATCTTTTTTAGCCGCAGGCCTATACAAAGCCCTCGCGGTGGATGACGTCAATCGTGACTACCGGTGGAATCCTGGCGAATCGTTGGCGTTCAGTAACGTGTCTGTCGCAGCAGGGGAAAGGTGGGCTGCGCCATGGTTGTTCGCGCCAACAGCGCCCCCAATGTCGCCGGCTTATATTGCCTCGGCCTCTGTCGATTCTTCCGGATTTATGCGGGTTTTAGCCCCTAAAAATGAAGAAGATATGGAGGAGGAGTGGTCGGTGCTTATGGATGATAAGGCCTTGGACATCCTCTGGTTCAGAACCGGGGATAGTGTCAAATTGTGGACCCCAAAACCTCAATTTCTAGAAAGCCCACTCGCGGTTTGGACGTGGACAGATGGTGCAGATTCTTTGCAAGCGCGGTTGACGCGATCTCGAATGGGAAGCGCGCTGAATATGACGCCTCAATGGCCGGCAAAAACAGATGTAAGGAGTGAGCGAACGTGGGAGTTTGGGCGCGTTTTGCGTTCGGTCGACCCTGCGCTTTGGAGCTTGCGCGTGGACACAATCAATCTACCGCTTTTACCGGGTGATGTGACGCTATCGGAATCCAGTACAGGGGGCCACTCAGTGGAAATCCGAATAGAAGAAATCTCGGGTCAGAAGTATCAATTGACCATTCTTCCGGGTGGTGTGACGAGCCGAGAAGGGGCAAGCGTTCAAGACACCTTGATGTGGAAATGGCAAACATGGCCCGAGGATCATTTTGGAAGTTTTACGCTTGATGTCAGCGACCTTCCAGGTCCGGGATGGTTGCAGTGTTCTCCAAAAGGCAAACCGACGGCGGAGTTGTCTCGGATACGGTGCGAGTCGGACACGATTGTTGGTTGGCCAAAGTTGCACCCAGGTCAATATGAAGTGGGATTCGAGTTGGATGCAAACAACGATTCCATCTGGCAGGCCATGGACCCGTTGCGACAGCAAACGCCTGAGGCGTATTTTTACCTTTCGAAAGCTTTGGACGTTCGCTCGAATTGGGAAATGGAATGGACATGGAGTTTGAAACGCGAAGGCGAAGAATTGGAACAGTAAATTGCTAGTTAACGTGAGAAAATTGCAACAATTGAGTAACCGAAATCGATGCGACATCCATCGAGTTGTGATGGGTCTTTTTCTGCTTTTTGGCGGTAGTTTTCTAACGCAAATCGCGGCGCAGCCATACATCGCGACATCGCAGAATTTCTTTTGTGCCGGTCAGCTCGATCCGGTTTCTTTGTATTGCAACGTGCTCGCTTTTGACCCCACGACCAATGTCGCTGATTGGACGTTTGAATGGACTCCGGCAGGGGAAGTGAGTGATCCCTATGCCCAGTCTGTAACCGTAAACCCCATTGCCACCACGGTCTACTCCGCGGTGATGACCTCGCCTACAGGAGACGTTTTCTTGGACGACATCAGCATCACTGTTTATCCCGATTTTGAGGTGGACGGAGGTCCGGATTTGTTGTTGTGTTCTACGTTGGGAGCGAGCCTGGTTGCCAGTGTGGATATTTCGAATACGGTAACGTGGCAATGGCAACCGGCAGTGGGACTGAGTAACGCCCTGGCTTCCAACCCACAGATGACGGAGGAATTGAGTCAAGTCTACACGGTGACAGCTACAATCGATGGGCTCGGCGCCACAGGGTGCTTTGCTAGTGATGTTGTTGAAGTGGTTTCAATTTTCCCGGATATGGAGTTGGGCGCAGATGTTGTGGCTTGTGCTGGGGATGTGGTCACCATAGATCCTGAATTGCCATCGGATTACGTCTACGAATGGTCTGAAGCGGAGGCTGTTCTCCCCGTGCTTCAAGTAACAGCGAGCGGAACGTATGGACTGACCGCTACGTCTCCAGAAGGGTGTTCCCATTCGGATGTGCTCGATGTGCTTTTTACAGATGGACCGCTATTGACCTTGCCAGACTCCACAACAACATGCGCTTCACCCGGTGTGGTTTTGTCTGCATCGCCTACGAATCTCGAAACCGGCCCATTTCAGTTCAATTGGTCTCATGGACCCAATGATGCTGAGGTGTTGATCAACGAATCAGGAGTTTATCAAGTTTTAGTGACGGACGCTGGAGGCTGTACAAACAGTGCATTGGTGGAGGTATTGGCTTTGCCGAGCCCAGAGTTTTACTTGCCCGGAGACACCTCGCTTTGTTTCGATGATTTCCCGGGAGTAGAGTATGTATTGGGTGTGCCTGCGGGGTTTGCCGGTTACCAATGGGCAAATGGAGCGACGAGCAATTCGATTGCAATCAGTGGCCCTGGGTCGTTTGGCGTGGTGGTTACCAATGACATTGGCTGCGAAAGTGAGCAGGCTATTTTTGTCCAGGGCTTTTGCTCTGAGCCGACCCTTTTCATTCCAACGGCGTTTACCCCCGACGGGGATGGATTGAATGAAGTCTTGCGCATTGAAGGCCGAAATCTGGTTGAACTGAACTTCCAGCTTTACAACCGTTGGGGCAATCTCGTTTGGCAAGCGAATTCGATCGGAGATTATTGGCATGCACAATCGCCTTCCCTGACACATTACGTGCAGGATGAGCTCTATATCTGGAAAGCGAAATACAGGCACTACACCGACCCCTCGGGTTCGTTGAGTACGTGGTTCGAAGCCGAAGGGGCTGTGCGTGTTTTGCGATAACACGCGTTACGGGCTCTGCTGTTGTTGAATCAGGAGTTGATTTCCAAAAACCGCTTCACGGCGGTTAAGGTGCCAAAAACCACGAGTGTATCGGTCGCCTCGATCTCCATTTCAGGCTTTGGCACACCGATGATGTGCTCAGTTTTTGACAAGCCTTCCTCGTCCGTTTCAAAAACGCGGCGAATTGTAATCAGGCGCAATTCGTATCGGTTGGTCAAGTCGATGCTACCAAGTGGGCGGCCGATGCAGTTCTTTGGTGCATGAATTTCGGCGATTTCATAGTCATCGGGAAGCTCAAGAAACCCGCCAATGTTAGGGTGAATCAGTCGCTCTGAGATCACACTGGCAACCTCGCTTTCGGGAGTCAAAATTTCTTTCACTCCGAGGCTGGACAATATGCGCTGCTGGTGTTCGCCATTGGATCGGACAATCACACGAGGGACGCCGAGATCAAGCAAGTTCAACGCCGTCAATACAGTGGCCTCGAAGTTCTCGCCAATCGCAACGACGGCGGCGTCCATGTCTTGAACCCGCTGTGTTTTGAGGGCTCGAATGTCCGTTGCGTCCAACGTCACAGCGAGGGATACGCTGTCTTTGATGTTTTCTGATCGGACAGAGTTGCTGTCAAAAGTGAATACTTCAGCACCTTTGGAAGCCAAGGCTAAGGCAATCTGTGTTCCATAACGGCCGATGCCGAATACGGCGAAGCGAGAGGATTGAGGCATGGGGCTAATTTCGGTTGTTTCCCTTTACGATGCGGTTGCTTCCAAGAAGATGGCGTGGAATCGGGCAATATCTTCAAAAGAATTGTACAGTGGAACGGGAGCCATGCGGATGGCATTGGGCTCTCTCCAATCTGCTACGACTCCTTTTTCACTCAATTGTTCAAATAGCGATTTTCCGTATCCGTGAGCAATGACTGAGACTTGAGAGCCTCTTCGCTGAGAGTCTGCTGGAGTAATGACTTCCAACGCGATGTCATTTTTGAGGGCGACATCATGAATGGCTTGTTCAAGGTAAGCGGTGAGTCGATCGCCACGTTCACGCAAGGCAGGTAGACCGGCTTCAAGAAATAGATCCAATGCAACAGCATGAACAGCCATATTGAGAACGGGAGCGTTGGACATTTGCCACGCTTCAGCAGTCCCCATACTTTCGAACGTAGGCTCCATCAAGAACCGTTTCTTGGCGTCGTGTCCCCACCAACCTTCGAGTCTTGGGATGTCTTCACGGCCGGTGTGCTGCTCATTGATGAATGCTCCGGCGACAGCACCTGGACCAGAGTTGAGGTATTTGTAGCTGCACCAGCAGGCGAAATCGACGTTCCAATCATGCAGGTTTAAAACAACATTACCGATGGCATGAGCCAAATCGAATCCGCAATAAGCGCCGGCGGCATGAGCAGATCGTGCAATGCGTTCCATGTCCAACAATTGCCCGCTGAAATAATGGACACCTCCCATGAGGACCAAGGCGATTTCGTCTCCAGATTCCGTTAATACGGCTTCGATATCGGCTTCGTCAATGACGTGGGTACCCGGTCGTGGCTGAATTTCGATCAAGTCCGTTTCAGGATTTCCGCCGTGGAATCTGATTTGACTGGCTAAAGCATATTGATCTGAAGGAAAGGCCTTCGCCTCGCAAAGGATTTTGGTTCGCTTTCCTGATGGCTGATAAAAACTGACCAAAAGCAAATGCAAATTGACCGTGAGGGCATTCATGGCAACCACTTCGTGTGGTTTTGCGCCTGTCAAATGACACAACCCTTCCGTAAAGCGCTCATGGTAGTCTACCCATGGATTCGTGGCGTGAAAGTGACCTTCGACGCCCCATTTGGCCCAGTCCTCAAGTTCAGTTTCCAACGCCTGCTTTGCAGACTTTGGTTGCAAGCCCAAGGAGTTCCCTGTGAAATAGATGGCCTCTTCCCCACCTATCAAGGGAATGTGAAATCGCTCTCGAAATCCCCGCAAGGGATCGTTCGAATCCATGTTGCGCGCGTGCTCGATGCTGAATATGTCGGCTTGCGGATCGGAGAATGAAGAATTCTTTGTCATGGTCTTGTCAAATGCCGGGACTTGTTTCAACGAACCGATGCAATCGCACCGCATAAAACGCAAGCCCAACTTTGGAGTGGCTAATTTCGCAGGAAAATTGTCGAATCCATGAATTCAAAGACGCATTCTATTCAGCGGGTCCAATCGAAGGACTTGTTCGAACGGTCAAAAGTCCTGTTTCCGGGTGGTGTTAACAGCCCTGTTCGGGCCTTCGGATCGGTGGGAGGAACCCCTCTTTTTATGGAAAAAGGCCAGGGGGCTTATATATGGGATGCGGATGGCAATCGATTCATTGATTTCTGCTGCTCTTGGGGGCCTCTAATCTTGGGACATGCGCATCCTCGGGTAGAGGAGCGCATTATAGAAGCCGTGCGCAATGGCACGACATTTGGGACCCCCACCCGATTGGAAAATGAACTCGGATCGTTGATCGTGGACCACCATCCATATGTCGAACAAATACGATTCGTTTCTTCTGGCACGGAAGCAGCTATGTCGGCCATTCGTCTGGCTCGTGGCGTAACAGGGCGATCGAAAATTATCAAGTTTGATGGGTGTTACCATGGTCATGTGGATTCCCTTTTGGTCAAGGCCGGAAGTGGTCTAGCGACCCTCGGAACATCCTCCTCTGCAGGTGTTCCAGAGTCGTATGCTCAAGAAACCCTGGTGCTTCCTTTGAATGATCTCGATGCTTTAGAGCAATGCGTTTTAGAGTACAAAGATGAAATTGCGGTGATAGCAATCGAGCCCATTCCAGCCAATAACGGACTGCTTATCCAAGATGAGAGTTTCTTGCATGGCCTCCGGAGTATTTGCGACAGGGAGGGGATTTTGCTGTTGTTCGATGAGGTTATTTCTGGGTTTCGTGTTGCGTTTGATGGTGCGGCAGGATACTATGGGATCCGCCCGGATGTGCTGGCTTTCGGAAAAATAATCGGGGGAGGAATGCCTGTTGGGGCGTATGCATCTTCGGCGGAAGTCATGGCACACATCGCGCCTTCGGGTCCGGTTTACCAAGCAGGAACGTTAAGTGGAAACCCGGTGGCGATGGCAGCCGGTGCGGCACAGCTGACCGAGCTTTTGCGACCGGGTTTTTACGAAGACCAAGAGCGCCGCACAAAACGGCTCATCACGGGAATTTTAAAGCACTCTGAAACGGCTGGCTACCCCTTGCAGATTTTCAATCGTGGGAGCATTTTTTGGCTTGCATTCAGCGACCGCGTGTGGATTCGTAAATCCAGCGAAATTGATCCAGACAGCATGGCCTATTTCAGCAAGTTGCACAGCGCGTTGCTGAATCGAGGGATCTATTTGGGCCCTTCCGGTTATGAGGTCGGGTTTGTTTCAGCTGCGCACTCAGATGCGATTATTGACGAAGCAATCCATGCGTTTTGTTCAGCCTTGGATGAGGTCTTTCAGTCGAGGTAATCAGTGTATTGAGCTGAACCAAAAGACGGCGCTTCCCTGTAGGATGAGAAGCCCGTCGAGAAGAAGACTGTAGACGGCTTCTTTTCGGGGTCTTACGGTCCATGCTGCGATTGGCATTGCAGCAATGGCAACTGCGGCTCGGCCCCAATTGAGGTCGAATACAACAAACCCCGAAGCGCTGATTGCAAGCAAGAAAAGTGCAATTCGGATGGAGCCCGATGCTCCCCAGCGCTGAGGCCATGTTCGAAACTCTCGGGGGTCAAGGTTGACGTCACGCACATCGAATGGCACCGTGATGCCTGCAACAAAGAGCACTTGACTTATCGCAATCCCCCAAATGTGTGCGTTTTCCGGTTCCCACCACGTGATCCCGAGATGGGATGCTGGAAAAACCACGGTTGCTAGGGTCCAGCTCAAGGCGATGGCGGGTAATTTCAAATGAGGTCTTTCACGCCATCCACGCCCACTGCCGATTGGATTGAAAGCATATCCGATACCCATCACAGCAGCCAGGAGAAACAAGGGCCATTGAGTTGCGAGTTGAGATGCAAACGGAATGCCTGCTTCGAATAGCCACTGCAACGTAGCCCAAATGGAGAGTAAGGTCCAAAAGACACCCAGTCGACCGCCTTGTTTTTGCATGAACTCCAGCCGAGATGCTGGCATTTGTTCGGGTTTTCGAGTGCTTTTCATCCACCGTTGAAAGGTGTAGACCCAACCGGTACAGGCGCTGATCGCCCATAAAAAAGACCAATCGGCATTTTGCACGCTTTCGTGGTCCGAAAAGGCAATCAGTGATCCCGCTGCACTCGATCCAGCAGCAATAGCAATCCAAAAGTGGGTAAAACCAAGACGTTTGACCATGCCGCTAAGTTCGTACATCCTAGCATGTATATGATGTTCATAGATGGGTTACAAGTGGTAAAAAAAGAGGGATGAGATTTGATCATTTGGTGATGCAAAACAACCAAGTCAAAACTACATTTGTACCCTTATAACACGTTGCGCTATGCGTCTAGCCCATTTTGCTTCCCGTCACATTGGACCTCGATTGGAGGACCAGCAGACGATGCTTCGTGCCATCGGTGCGGACACCATGGATGATCTGATTGAACAAACAGTTCCGGGCGGTATTCGGCTGCGGGAGCGACTCGATTTGTCACCGGCGCTGACGGAGAGTCAGTACCTCGAACACATTGATCACATAGCGTCGAAGAACAGTGTCTATCGGAATTACATCGGTATGGGGTACAATCCTACTGAAGTCCCGAGTGTGATCCGCCGAAATGTTCTAGAAAACCCGGGATGGTACACGGCCTACACGCCCTACCAGGCGGAAATTGCACAGGGCAGGTTGGAGGCGTTGCTAAATTTCCAAACCATGGTCTGCGATTTGACGGGCATGGAACTAGCCAACGCGTCGTTATTGGATGAGTCTACGGCCGCGGCAGAAGCGATGGCCATGGTCTTTGCAGCCCGACCTAAGGCGCTCGTGAAGGAAGGCGCAAATCGATTTTTGGTCGATGAAGCGGTGTATCCACAGACGTTGGACTTATTGCGAACACGTTCGAAATATCTCGGAGTAAAATTGGAATGCGTGAAGCGTTCAGAGATGGAGTTTGTTGGAGGAGAAGGTGTTTTCGGGGTGTTTTTCCAATACCCAGATGGGAATGGATTTGCAGAGAATCTTACTGCGTTAATTGACCAGGCAAAAGCCGTCCATGCACAAGTCGTCGTTGCTACAGATTTAATGGCTTTAGCCTTGTTGCGCCAGCCGGGCCAGATGGGGGCTGATGTAGCTGTCGGAACGAGTCAACGATTTGGTGTACCGATGGGGTATGGTGGTCCACACGCGGCGTTTTTTGCAGCGAGCGTGTCCTATAAGCGTCACTTCCCCGGAAGGATTATTGGAGTTTCAAAAGACCGCTTAGGATCCCCTGCATTGCGCATGGCTCTGCAGACAAGGGAGCAGCACATCCGAAGAGACAAGGCGACTTCCAATATTTGCACGGCTCAATCGTTGCTCGCTGTCATGGCGAGTATGTACGCCGTCTATCACGGTCCTCAAGGTTTGAGAAACATTGCGGAAAACATTCACTCGTCCGCACGGACGTTGGATGCTGCATTGAAGGGCAATGATGATTACGAACAAGTCAACGCGTGCTTTTTTGACACATTGAAAATCCGCGTGATTGGAGGCCTCGATGCCATGCACTCGCTGCAGGCTCGTGCAGAGGCGTTGCGCGTCAATTTGCGGTATTTCCGAGACGGAGAGCATGTGGGTGTTTCATTGCATGAACGCGTGACGGAAAAGGAGTTGGTAGACCTTTGCACGGTATTTGGTGTAAGTCAAGTCCACGGACTTGAAACGGAAAGGACTTTCTTGGGAGACCTGTGGAGAGAAGTAGACTATTTGCATCATCCGGTATTCAATCGATACCGTTCGGAAACGGAGATGATGCGGTACATCAAGCATTTGGAAAATAAAGACCTCTCTTTGGTCCATGCCATGATGCCCCTCGGTTCGTGCACCATGAAATTGAATGCAGCCACCGAGTTGATTCCCATTACGTGGTCCGCCTTTGCGGAACTCCATCCTTTTTGTCCTTCAGACCAAGCCAAGGGAATGCGACAGATGTTAGAAGAATTGGAGGCTGACCTTTCTGAAATCACAGGATTTGCAGGCGTTTCACTCCAGCCCAATTCAGGGGCGCAAGGAGAGTTTGCCGGATTGATGGTCATCCGTGCGTACCATGAAAGTCGTGGAGACACGCATCGGAATGTGTGTTTGATCCCCTCCTCAGCACACGGGACGAATCCTGCGAGTTCGGTGATGGCAGGCATGCGGGTGGTGGTCGTTGGATGTGACGATCAAGGCAACATTGACATGGCCGATTTGCAGGCCAAAGCAGAGCAGCACTCGAATGAATTGGGGGCTCTCATGATCACCTATCCTTCGACCCACGGAGTCTATGAGGAAGGGATTCTTGACATTACCGGATTGATCCACGAACACGGGGGTCAGGTGTATATGGACGGAGCAAACATGAATGCCCAAGTTGGCCTGACCAGTCCTGGTTTGATTGGTGCAGATGTCTGTCACCTGAACTTACACAAGACGTTTGCTATTCCGCATGGAGGTGGAGGGCCGGGAGTCGGTCCGATTGGAGTGGCAGCGCATCTCGTTCCGTTCTTACCCGGTCATACGGTGGTGAAAACAGGGGGAGATCAAGCGATTCATGCCATCAGTGGGGCACCATTTGGAAGCGCGCTGATTTGTCAGATTCCTTACGCATACATCAAAATGTTAGGTGAAAGGGGTTTAACGGCGTCCACTGAGGTGGCCATATTGAATGCGAATTACTTGAGAAAGAGGCTTGAAAGGGCTTATGACATCTTGTACAAGGGCATGAACGACACCGTAGCGCATGAAATGATCTTGGATTGCCGCTCGTTCAAGGCATCGGCGGGCATTGAGGTGATGGACATTGCAAAGCGGTTGATCGATTATGGTTTTCATGCTCCGACCGTCTCTTGGCCTGTGGCAGGAACATTGATGGTCGAGCCTACGGAAAGTGAATCTTTGGAGGAGTTGGATCGCTTTGTAGAAGCCATGTTGTCCATTCGAGAGGAAATCCGCGCCATTGAAAGCGGCGAAGTTGATCGCGACGACAATGTGGTGAAAATGGCCCCGCACACGGCGCTTGAGGCGACTTCATCTGAATGGGACCATCCGTATTCAAGAGAAGTTGCATGTTACCCTTCTCCGGATTTGATTGCTCGGAAATTTTGGAGCCCTGTTGCCCGAGTGGACAATGCCTTTGGAGACCGAAATTTGGTTTGTAGCTGTCCACCGCTCTCGGCATTTGAAGAATTGTTAGGTTGAATTCTGCCGATTTCAAAGGAAATTATGCAGGACTAAAAACCTCGATATATATTTGTCCAAACCTAACCCACCAAATAGATCGAATATGAAGCACATTTACATCGCAGCATTCGCTGCACTTTTCTCTGTAACACTTGCGGCCCAGGGCTTACTCCCGGACGCTGACTCAAAATCTACTCAAGCCCGACGGGTTGAGTCTGCAGATGCAATCCAAGCGGTAGACCGTGAGGTGATTTGGTCTCATGACTGCAATGTTGAAGACTGTGGCGATTGGGTGTTCGGAAATGGAGCTGGTGAAGCCGGATCTCCTTGGGAGGATATTGATTTGAATTTTGAATGCAGCACCGACGGCCCTGCTGGACCTTATAACCAGTGGGCAGGAGGAACAGGCGATTTTTCTGCAGCAAGTGCGATGAATTCAACGACGGCTGCCAATGGCTTGCTCATTGTTGATTCAGACTTGTTCGGAGCTGATGCGAATTACGATGCAGCTTGGATTGAGAATAGCTGGGTTCAAACCGGCGAAGCAATCGATTGCAGCACGTTGGAATATGTCAGCATCTCCCTTGAAACACGTTATCGATGCTGGGACAACGGGGCTTCTGACGACAGTGAGAAGTGCTTGATTGAGATTTCTCGTGACGGTTTGAATTGGCCGGATATCAGCACATTTGCTGAAGTTGACGGAACCGTAGACTACGGTGATGGCGTACTCGTACCAAGTCGTTGGGAGGTATTCCCAGGATATGAGACAGGCAGTGGATCAGACAATCCATCGTTGGTTGAGTTTGACATCACTTCTGCCGCTGGCGGAGAGAGCATGATCTATGTTCGATTCCGTTGGGCTGGAACGTGGGGCTATAGCTGGGAGATTGATGACATTAGCGTCTACGAGACTCCAGCGAATGACATCCGCATTGACAACTACGTGTCATACACGGACTACTTTACCACAGGTATTTGGGAAGCCGGTGTCTTTGCCGAAGGCCAGCTCTCTTCTCTTGAGGCCGGTGCGAAAGTTTACAACGTAGGTTATTTGGAGCAAGCTGGAACCATGTTGACTTTAGATGTCGACGGAACTGTAGCATCATCTGACCCGATGCTATTGGCTTACCAAGGAGTGGACACGTTGCGTGTTCCTTTTGATATGGCTGCAGTTGGCACGTACAACCTCACTTACACCGTCAGCTCTGACAATGAAGATGAGAATCCTGCAAACAATGAAACCACTCAGTCTTTCGAAGTGAGCTCACTGCACTATGGCCGTGATAACGGAACGATGACCGGAGTTTTCCCAGGAGAAGGAACGGACGATTTCATTGCATTGAACCCATATGACATCTTCGAAGATGTGACTGTTTATGCGATTGATGTGGCCATCGTAGCAGGATCAGACAACGGCACGCCGGTTGTGGCGCACTTGTTTGATGGAGCGGACGACAACTACATCACGGAACAGTATGGAGGTTTGATTTCAAGCACTGCAGAGTTGGACTTGGCGGCGAACTATTCTAACGACGGAACGGAGGATGACATCGTATGGTACACACTCGTTCTTGAAGAGCCGTATGAAGCTGCGGGAGGTTCTGTACTCGCTGCTGGTTTTGAGCACTACGGTGGATCATCTGTCCAGATTTGGGAGTCACAGTATACGTATGACAATACATCATTTGTATATGGACCTTTCGGATCAGGAAGCGCCTATAATTGGTACTACACCAATGAAGTGCCAATGGTTCGCTTGAACTTGGATCCAAATGCGACCAATACCGTTGCTGTTGAGGAAATCGCAGAAGGGCCATTCCAGTTGTACCCTGCATACCCGAACCCAGCGGCGGAGTCAACCCGTATCCAATACCGTTTGGATCAAGTTGCTGATGTTGCTTTGGAAGTGCGTGACATTACAGGCAAAGTGGTTAACCAGATTGTTCGTGGAACGCAGCCTGCTGGATATCACAGCATCACGTTGGACGTTGCCAACATGGCTTCAGGTGTTTACACGTACACTTTGAATGTAAATGACGCGCGTTCAACGCAGCGTTTGATCATCAAATAAGATATGAGCGCAGCGCTTTGAGCGCTTCGAGATTGATTAAGAGGGGAATTCCAAAAGGGGTTCCCCTCTCTTTATTTGCACTTTCTGCAAATAATTGAGCGAGATTGACTTTCTTTAGGCTGTCAAAACCTGATTCACACAATATGAAGCATTTTACTTTTCTTTTGGCCGCAATGCTGGTCCTTGCAACTTCTTTGCAAGCACAACGATTGACGGACGTACACACTTTTGCTCAGATCCCATCTGAGCTTTCTGACGCCGAAGCGCAAATGATGCGCAATGCAGGTCATGAGTCTGCATTGGAAGTTGCACAACGAGGTGGTGGAACCATTTTGTTTTATGAAGACTTTGCCAATGGATTTGAGGGAAATAACACGGTAGGAGCTTGGTCTGCTGAGGACACCGGAAACGGCTTGATCTGGCAGCATGTAGATGTTGCGGGCAACGGTTATTATGCTGACGGAACGACTTCGGGAGTTCAGCCACCAGCTGGAGAGTACTCAACCAACATTGGTTCATTGAACTCAACGACTGCTGACAATGGCTGGATGGTCTTCGATAATGATTACTTCAACACCCCCCTTTCTGAAGGGTATGAGAACACTGAAGGTTGGATTACAACGCCAACGTTGGACATGACTGACAACGGTTCGGTCGTAGTGACATGGGAGCAGTACTTCCGTTACTGCTGCTATCCTTACGCGCCGATCTATTTGGAAGTGAGTAATGATGCTGGCTTGACTTGGACAACCTTTGATGCTCATGGCACATTCATTGAGTCTGCCAACTCTGCATCAGCAAACGCCTTGACCACTTCTGTAGACATTTCGTGCGTTGCTGCTTATGCTGCTGAAGTTCAAATTCGTTGGTCTTACCTGCAAGCTCCTGAGACTGGAGATGCATATAGCCACTATTACTGGGGCATTGATGATGTTACGATTTCAGAGAACCCTGTTGCCGATGATTTGACCATGGTTCAAGTCACCAACGGTGACGTTTACAATGTATTCGAATACCGTGTGACTCCTTTGGAGCAAGCAATCCCTGAAGCGGATGGCGGTTTATTGGCGGGTGTCTTGTATCGCAATGCGGGCAATGCCAACCAAGACGAGACTGTCATCACGGTTGAGATCTTAGATGACGCAGGTTCTGTTTTGAGCACAACAACTGAAAATATCGGAACTGTATTGAGCTTTGCCAACGCGTTGAACTGTCCGGCAAACACGCAGGACACTGTTTACATTGCAACAGGATGGGCGCCTTCAGCAGTAGGGAACTACGTGGTTCAAGCGACCATTAGCTCTGCCAATGTAGATGCTACTCCAGAGGACAATATCATGAGCAAAGTCATTATCTATAGCGATGATGAATATGGCCATGATGACGAAGGTGAATTGGATGTTGAATTCGCTCCTGGTGAGTCGGACATTGCCGGTCTATTTAACCCATGTGGATATGGCAACTACTACCACATGCACAATGAAGGATCGGTTGCCTACGGTATTACGGTTCGATTCGGTCCAAATGCGGGAGGCGGTGATTTGGAATTCGAATCACGACTCTACACGTTGGATGGAGCGGTCGGTTTGACAGACTCACCATTTGAGAGTACGTATTGGAATTATGACGATGCTTGGACTCCCAACAGTGTTGGCAACAGTGACATCGTTTACTTGCCATTTGAAGATCCGATTGAAGTAAACAATACGGACTTCTATTTCGCTGCGGTTATTTCGGAGTTTGAGAGTGAGGCGCAATTGACGGTTGCCGGTAACGGAAACTCAGACACGGACAATTCAACGGGAGATTACAGCTTCACTGGAGCGGGCGACTTGGTGTGGTTTACATCACAAACAGCAACTCCTGCCGTACGATTGATTCTTTCTGAGCGCGTAGGTGTAGATGAAATTGCCAACATGAACGGCATTGAGTTGCACCAGAATGTACCCAACCCAACCAATGGTAGCACAACCATTCGATTTGAGTTGACGCAGTCGCGCAACGTAGCCATGGAGATCCGTGATCTGCAGGGCCGATTGATCGATCGCATGGAGCAAGGACAACTTCCAGCTGGAACGCATAGCATGAACTACCAGGTAGCGCAATTGCAAGGCGGCATCTACACGTACACTTTAGTGGCGGATGGAATGCGTTTGACGAAGAAGATGATTGTTCGTTAAGCACGAGTCGATTGAATTCGAAAAGAAAGGGCGTCCTGAAAGGGGTGCCCTTTTTTCATGGCAGATGCACGGTGAATTGAGCAGGGGAGGCAGTAAATTTGTGGCATGTCGTTGAAGTCTAAATTGAGCCAGCCGGTTGCACGGCGAATTGCACAGCGCGAGAACCGCCGTGCTCTCAATGGGGCCAAAAAACAGCGCCTCGTTCTTAAGGAGCTGCTAAAAAAGGCGCAGCAAACGGTATTTGGCATCGACCATGGATTGAACCCGCGGATGTCTGAAGAGGATTTCCGAAAGGCCGTTCCCGTTCGAGACTATGAAGCTCTGAAGCCTTGGGTGGACCGTGCCGTGGGGGGTGAGAAAGATGTGTTGTGGCCCGGTAAGCCGCTTTACTTCTGTAAGACAAGCGGGACCACAAGCGGAGCAAAGTACATTCCGCTGACCCGGGATAGCATGCCGAATCACCTGGGATCTGCTCGAAATGCATTGCTTGCGTACATCGCAGAGACCGGGAATTCAGGATTCTTGGACGGTAAAATGATTTTTTTACAAGGGTCACCTCAATTGACGGAGACATCGGGCGGCATCAAGATGGGGCGGTTGAGTGGCATTGTAGCCCACCACATTCCCGGATACTTGCAAGCGAATCGATTGCCCTCGTTTGAAGCCAATTGCATCGAACCATGGGAGGCGAAGGTTGATGCCATCGTGGAGGAAACGCGAAATCAAGACTTGCGTTTGATCAGCGGTATTCCATCCTGGGTGCAGAATTACTTTGAGCGATTGCTCGAGGTTACGGGGGCGAAAACAGTGCGCGAAGTGTTCCCCAACTTTGAGTTGTTTGTGCATGGAGGGGTAGCGTTTGATCCGTACCGCGCGCGGTTTCGAGAATTGATTGGAGCCGAAATTCCATCCATCGAGTTGTTTCCCGCGTCAGAGGGTTTCTTCGCGTACCAAGACCGCACGGATGCGGAAGGACTGCGGCTCAACGTGGACGACGGGATGTATTTTGAATTCATTCCGGTTGATTCTTATTTTGAGGAGAATCCAAAACGAATTGGTTTGGAAGCAGTGGAATTGGGCGTGCAATATGCGTTGATTGTTTCGAGCAATGCAGGGCTTTGGGCCTACGATATCGGCGATACCATCAAGTTTGTTTCGAAGGAGCCGCATCGCATCGTGGTCACGGGCCGGATCAAACACTTTACGAGCGCCTTTGGAGAGCATGTCATCGCGGAAGAGGTGGAAGGGGCGCTCAAGGATGCGATGGAGCAGATGGGCGGACTCGTCACGGAATTTCACGTTGCACCGCAAGTCAATCCTCTTTCTGGCTTACCGTATCATGAGTGGTTCATTGAATTTGCGGAACAACCCCAGGATGCGTTGGGTTTTGCAAAATCCATTGATGAGTCGATGATCGCACGCAATCCGTATTACAAGGATTTGATTTCTGGGGGTGTTTTACGTCCTGCTATTGTGACCCCGGTGAGCAAGGGTGGGTTCCACAGTGCGATGGAATCCTTGGGGCGTTTGGGAGGACAAAACAAGCCTCCGCGTTTGGCCAATGGGAGAGATTTTTCCGATTCACTTTTACTTCAAGAAACTTCAAAGACATGAGAATTTTGGCGCTGATTGGAGGGAGTGGCTCAGGGAAGTCCACTGTGCTCGCCGCATTGAGAAACCACTTTAACGCGCGTGTTGCCGTTCTTTCTTTGGATGATTACTACCGTCCGAAATCAGAACTTCCTGTGGATGAAAATGGGGAAACGAATTTTGATTTGCCCGAGGTCATCAATCACGTGGATCTCATTCGTGACATTGATGCCTTGAAGCGAGGAGAGTCCATCTCTTTGAGCACGTATACCTACAACAGAGACGTCATGGTGTCGGAAGACATTACCATTGATTCCTCTGAATGGCTGGTCGTAGAAGGACTTTTTGTCATGGCATATCCAGAAATGTTGAGTCGGGTGGATGTGCTTGGATTCATAGATGCACCGGAAGATGTTCGACTGCAACGGCGCATTGACCGTGATGGAGCTGAACGGGGCTATAGTGAGGAAGAGGTGCGCTATCAATGGAAACAACATGTGCGCCCCGCGGATTTGAAATACATTGAACCGTGGAAGAAGCGTGCCGATGTCATCATCGACAATCAACACCATTGGGAAATCGGGACACAACAGCTCATCGATTCCATGGAAAAATCAAGCCTATCATGAAAAAAGCATTCACCCTTCCGACGTGTAAAACATGCGTTCGAATTTTTGAAGAACTTCAGCCAGCGGCTCATGGATGTGAGGTCATCGACATCAAGTCTGAAGGCATCGCGGCCGACGACTTGGACCGCATGGCGGAATTGGCGGGATCGTATGAGGCTGTTTTCTCTCGTCGCGCTATGAAATTTCGCTCCATGGGACTCGCTGACCAGGAGTTGAAAGAGTCGGATTATCGCCGGTTGATTCTCGAAGAATACACCTTCCTAAAGCGTCCGGTCTTCTTGTTTGCTGATTCGGTTCATGCGGGATCGGCAAAGGCCTCGGTATCTGCAGCTCAAGCTGTGATGACGGTTTAGAGACCACGATGAACCGTCTCTTAGCTCATTTGGCACTCTTGGTGGTTGCATTCACGTATGGAGGCAACTACCTCGTCGCAAAAGGGCTCATGCCAGACCTCATTGGTCCCAGTGGTTTTATCGTTTTGCGCGTTGTCGGCGGAGGGGCTATGTTTTGGGTGTTACGTGGTTTGCTGAGATTGAAAGGAGGCTGGGAGTCCGTGGACCGGTCGGACTTGGTGCGCCTTTTTCTTTGTGGCACCACGGGGGTCGCAGTCAACCAGCTGTTGTTTTTCAACGGATTGAATGTCACCAGTCCTGTCAACGCGTCCATCATCATGACGGTGAATCCTATCTTGGTATTGGGGATCTCGGCAGCCTTGCTCGGTACGGCGATCACAGCACGCAAGTTGACGGGCATTGCGATTGGTGGAGTTGGGGCTGTAGCATTGCTCATTTTCAGTGCGAATCAAGCCAATATCTACACATCATGGCAAGGCGATTTGATGATCTTGATCAATGCAACGAGTTATGGTTTTTACTTGGTTCTTGTCAAACCGCTGATGTCCAAATACAAACCGCTCACGGTGATTTCCTGGGTGTTTCTCTTCGGCGCTCTGTGGGTCATCCCCATCGGTGGCCAGCAAGCTTTGGCCATTGATTGGTCGGCGTTCGAAACGATTCATTGGCAGGGCTTGGCGTATGTCATCTTGGCAACGACCTTCATGGTGTATCTGTTGAATATTTATGCGCTTGGGCATGTGCAACCCACGGTGGTGAGCATTTATGTCTACTTGCAACCTCTCTTGGCAACCGGGTTTTCTTGGTGGCTGGCTTCCTCCGGCGGAACGGATTACACGGCCGATCTCAGTTGGGTAACAGGCGCATGTGCACTGGCTATTTTTGCTGGTGTTGCCTTGGTGAGCCGTCCCAGCGCCGCCTAAAGAAATCGTCTTGGGAATTTGCTTAAATTCACACCATGCCGATTGCAAAACCATTCAACTTAACGTCCTGGATCGAATCGAACCGGGATCTGCTCAAGCCACCTGTTGGGAACAAGAACCTGTATGTCGAAAGCGGTGATTACATCGTCATGATTGTGGCGGGTCCGAATGCGCGCAAAGATTATCACTACAACGAGACCGAGGAGCTCTTTTACCAGCTCGAAGGCAATATTACGGTTCGGATACAGGAGGATGGAAAGCCGGTGGATATGAGGTTGGAGCCAGGCGACATGTACCTGCATCCCGCTAAGGTTCCCCATAGCCCGATGCGCGAGGAAGGATCTCTGGGATTGGTCATTGAATGCAAGCGCGCAGATTCGGAGATGAAAGATGGACTGATGTGGTTTTGCGATTCGTGCAACCACCCGTTGCATGAGACGTATTTCAAATTAGAGAACATTGAGAAGGACTTCATTCCGAGATTCCGCGAATTTTATGGAAGTGAAGATTTGCGGACATGCAAAACTTGCGGAGATGTAATGGAAACGGACCCTCGTTTTGTTGACTGAAAACCAATGAGTTTGACCTGAACTGCGCGGCATTGACGCAACCTTCAACGGGAGAACGGTGTTATTCTATGACTAAGTATAAAAATCACCGACGTCATGTATTGTATTCGCCCGCTCTCTTTGCTGAGTCTCTTCGTTTTGACCGCATTCTCCTCCATTTGGAGTCAAGAATGTAACCCAGTCTCGTTTTTCATTCAAAATACGTCTGAGACGATTGAGAGCGTTTCTGTTGATTATGATCTCATGGGGAACTCAGAAAATGGTGATGTGTTTTCTACGGGGAGCTGGTCGGTGAACGCAACAGAGGCTACTTGGGTTGAATTTTGCATGCCAGCAGGTTGCTACACCTTGCTGATTTCAGGTGAAAGTGTGAATCCTCAAACGATCGCCATGGAGCTGATGCAATCTGACTTTATTCAAATTGTGGAGTTTTACTCGGAAGAGGAAGGCATTTGGATGTTCCCGTTTTGTGTGGAAAATGCCCCGGTTTTTGACTGTCCCGAAGCGATTTATTTTGAAGCGGGAGAAGGATGCACGTGGGCCTTTGAAATTGGCAGCTTCCAAGAAGGTGAGAATGTGGTGTGGAACTTTGGAGATGGCCAAGAATCAGTCGAAGGCGGACACTTCAACGTACATGACTTTCCGAATACAGGAACGTATGAGGTTACAGCTTTTTTCACCTCATTCGATTGCCCAATGGGAGTGTATCTGACCACTTCGATTGTCGTGGAGGGGTGCGGTGAAGAAGAATGCACGTTGGAAATGGACGTTTCCAGTGCGGATGGAATGTGGTACACCTTTGAGATTCCCGAACAACCAGAAGGCGCCTTAATCGAATGGTACATCGATGGTCAGGTGATTCCTCCTACGAGCGAAAACGGATTGACCTTCGAAGCTGGATTTGATTTCAATCCAAATTGGAGTGTTTGCGTCGAGGTGTTCACCGATGCTTGTCCCGATGGAATGGAGGCATGCTACACCAACATGGAAAGCAGCGATTGTCCAAACCCGGATGTCATGGAGGTTGAATATCTCGGTGGCTGCCATGCCTTGTTTTGGTTGTACGACGAAAATATTTGGGAGATTGGATGGTCCGTGAATGGGGAATTGATTGAATGGAATACAGGGATCTATTTTGATTATGAGTTTCCTTCAAATGGGGAATATGTTGTGACCGCTGAATTGTATTCAGCAACGTGTCAAGGGGAGGTATATACGTGGGAGTTGACTATTGAAGGGTGTGACGAGGAGTGTGATATAGAGGCCGTCGCGTATCCTCTCGAGTGCAATGATTTCTTGGTCGAGGCGCTGAACTTTCCGGAGGGAGCACAGCTCTTTTGGACGTTGGACGGTGAGCCATATGAGGTCAATACAGCCGAGTTTTTCTACACGGCACCGGATGATGACTGCCATGTATTTTCAGTTGGATATGAGACGGAATACTGCCCTAACGGTGCGTTTGATGAGGTAGAGGTGTGCCCCGATTGTGGTGACGAAGGGTGTGAGGTGTCCATTGTCTGGGAGGCCTTGTCAGACGGTGTTTATTTGTTTTCAGCGGTCGACTCAGAAGGAGCATTGTGGGAAGGCACGGTAGATTGGTGGACCACAGGGGAAAATGTAGGAACGGGCAACCCGTTTGCTTGGACTTGGGACAATGAGGAGGTTTCCGTCGAATCCATGTGCATCGGTTTTTCCGATTGGGAAGATTGTGATGGAGGCGAAACCTGTGTTGAGCTGGAGACTGCTCCGATCGCATGTGAAGAGGTTCAATTCGCCCTCAATGCGGAATGGTCGGACGAAGGGTTTTGGACTTTTCAACTTTTGCTGGATGCGACGATTGCGGATTGGGAGGTCCAAGGATGGTCGTTGAATTTGAATTGGGAGGAATTCGGCAGTGTTTCGGATACGGTGACTGCTTGCATTCCGGCGGCGTGCTTTGATGTGGCGGCGACCTTTGAATTTCCCTTGGGAGGTGGGCTTGAATCGTTTGTCATTCAGGCACTCTTAGATGACGCAACTTCTCTTGTTTTGGTGGACATTCAAAACGGTGTTTACAACGACTTCGGATTGCTTCCTGATTGCAGTTTAGACTCGGGATTGGAAGAAGGCATGGGGCTTCCTTCGCTCGTTCATGTATGGCCAAACCCAGCAATCAACACGGTCAATTGGACGCTGCCATCAGAAACCTTTAATGGAGACATTCGTGCCCATTCGTTGGATGGAAAATTGATCCATCAAGAGGCGATTCAAGGGATTGAAGGGGCGCTGGAGGTCAACGGTTGGCCCGCGGGATTCTACACGATTTCATGGGTTGAAAAGGGTTTGCCAGCCTACCGATCTAGGGTGCTGGTAGCAGACTGAAAACTCGATGCAGTCGATTTGTTTTGATTATTCGCATTCGAAGGCGAACAAAGGTTGATTTCAGGATCACTTTTGGTCGCCTTTGCTTGTTAACTTCGCCTCTCAACTAAGGAAATTTCTGAGTTCGATGCAGTACCAAAAATTGAATGTGATTACGGGTTGGGGGGTTTGGGCCTTGGCGACAATCGTGTATGTCCTGACCATTGAACCGACAGCAAGTTTCTGGGATTGTGGCGAGTTCATCGCGTCGGCGTTTAAGCTGGAGGTTGGACACCCTCCTGGGGCGCCATTCTTCATGTTGCTCGCACGGTTCCTGATGATCTTCAGTCCAACCGAATATGCGGCAACCTTTGCCAACCTGCTATCGGCGTTGAGCAGCTCGTTCACCATCTTGTTTCTTTTTTGGAGCATCACGCATTTGGCGAAGAAGATGGTCGCCTCTCTAGGGGTGGCTCCGACCAAGTCGGAAACGTGGGCTATTCTCGGAGCAGGAACCGTAGGAGCTTTGGCCTACACTTTTAGCGATAGTTTTTGGTTCAGCGCGGTTGAAGGCGAGGTCTACGCGTTATCGTCCCTTTTCACAGCACTTGTGTTTTGGGCCATCCTCAAATGGGAGAATGTGGCTGACGAACCAGGGCACTTGCGTTGGTTGATTCTCATCGCGTACCTCATGGGACTGTCAATTGGGGTTCACCTTTTGAATTTGCTGGCCATTCCGGCCATAGCGTTGGTGTATTATTTCCGAAAATATCCGTTCTCGTGGAAGGGCTTGATTATCACGGGAATCATCGCTGTTGGCCTTCTCGCTTTTATCCAAGAGGGAATCATCAAAGGCGCGGTTTTATTGGCTGGTAAGTTTGAATTGTTCTTTGTGAACGACTTGGGGTTGGCCTTTAACAGCGGTGTGATGGTATACGCCGTGTTCCTTATTACGACGCTGACGGCTGCAATTTGGTGGACGCAGAAGAAGGGCTGGTGGGCTAGCAATGCCTTTGTTTTGGGCATGACCATGGTATTGATTGGGTACTCCACTTTCGCGGTTATCGTCATTCGAAGTGCAGCCAATCCACCGATGGATGAAAACAATCCAGAAGATTTGTTTGCCTTGGTGTCCTATTTGAATCGAGAGCAATATGGAGACCGTCCGCTTGCGACCGGTCAGTTCTGGGGCTCTCCGACGGACATGACGACGCCGTATTCCGACGGCCGCGCAACCTTTGTGAAGAGTTTTAGCGTGTACGAAAAACGAGGCCGTGACGTGCGTGTCAAGTCATTTCGTTCCGAATCAGGGGCCCTTTCATGGATGACTGAAAACGGCAGTGATCGCATGCGGATTGTCGAGGAATATGTTGACAGCGGAGAGAAAAAAGGAAGTAAACCCAATTTTGACTCCCGCTATACCATGCTCTTTCCACGGATGTATTCCACGCAAGGAAATCACGTTCAAGCATACAAGAGTTGGAGCAATTACAAGGGGTACAACGAAATCAGTGCATTCAGGAGCCCGTTAGCGAAAGGACTCATGTCCCGCGATGGTTTTGAACAGCATCTGGCGACGGCCTATTTGAAAGGAGGGATGACAACGGCCGAACTAACTCGGGCTTTGAATGCGTTGTTCAAGCAATATGGGCTGCGTTTTGAAGAGAACTTTGAGGTGGCATCTGCTACAGAGGTTTTGGTTCGAAATCCGGAGACTGGTCAGATGAATCGGGCGCCCCTCACGGACGATTCGATGGTTCAAACCTTGGCGAGTTACATCGTCAATGCCTTGGAGTCGGGCCTCAGTCGAGGAAAGGAATATGTTGCGGGGTTGGACAATCAGCGAAGCCAACTCGAATCGCAGATCAGATCGGCCACAAGACGTGCAAATCAGACCGGGTCTTCAGAGGATGTCCGACTTGTCCGTCAATTTGAAGGTGCATTGGATCGGGTGGTCGAGAAACAGAAGCCGTCGCAATTGGAAAACCTTAGATTTTTCACGGACTACCAAGTGGGGTGGATGTATTTCCGTTATTTCCTGTGGAATTACTCCGGAAAACAAAGTGATGTGCAAGGACACGGGGACTTTATGGAGGGCAATTGGCTGACGGGAATTGATGTCATTGATGAAGAGCGTCTTGGAAATAGAAGCGCACTCTCAAAGCAACGGGACAACAACAAGGCCCACAACCACTTCTTTTACCTGCCTCTGCTACTTGGTTTGCTCGGTTTTATTTTTCAAGCAGTTCGGGATCCTCGGCAATTCTTGGTTGTTGCTTTGTTGTTTGTGATGACGGGACTGGCCATTGTGGTCTACCTCAACCAATACCCCTATCAACCACGTGAGCGTGACTATGCTTTCGTTGGTTCATTTTACGCCTTCGCGATGTGGATCGGATTGGGGATTATGGCCCTCTTTGAAGCGTCTCGTAAGTTGGAGTTGAAGCAATTGGGGCAGATTGCTGGAGCGGGGCTGGCAGCAGGTCTTATCCTGTTCGCGACGGAATCCTTTGCTGGAGGGGGCCACGCGTTGAGCTATTCTGTGCTGTTTTTGAGCGTGGTGGGAGGAGGCCTTCTAGCCTTGGCTTGGGCAATGAACAAAGGGGCATTGAATGAAGCATTGCGTGCTCAGATTTTGGTGGTCATTGGACTTCTGGTGCCTGCGCTTATGGCAAGTGAAGGATGGGACGACCACAGCCGGGCTCACCGGACCACCGGCGTGGATTTTGCGAAAAACTACATGGATTCATTGGCGCCCAACGCCATCCTCTTTACCAACGGAGACAACGATACATTCCCCCTATGGTATGTACAGGAAGTCGAAGGCTACCGCACGGACGTTCGCATTTGCAATTTGAGCTTGCTCAATACGGATTGGTACATTGACCAGATGAAGCGTCGAGCGTATGAGAGCGCTCCTTTGCCGATTCGCATGGACGAAGAAAAATACCGTCAAGGAACACGGGACATCGTGATCTTGGATCCTCCCAAGGATACAAACAAGCCTTACATGGATTTGAATCAAGCCATGGAAACGGCATTAGACGATGATCGCAAGCGGGACTATGGGGCTGGAAAGTCCTATTCAGTATTGCCTTCGAATAGTTTCCGGATCATGGCCGATAGCGCGGATATAGCGCGGCATGGTGTTCTCAATGCGGAAGAGATGAAGTCCAGGTTGGATTACATTGACTGGACTTTGACCGATGAAAAAGGCAATCCAAAGGGCTATATCCTGAAGAATCAATTTGCTGTATTGGACCTGCTTCGCAACAACAACTGGGAGCGACCAGTGTATTTCGCTGTGACAACGGGTCCGGACAGTTACATGGGATTGGAGGAGCATTTCCGCCTCGAAGGATTGGCTTATCGACTGGTACCACTGCGCTACCCGAAGAACGATAACCCGAATATGTTTGGCGGTGTTTCCACCGAGATCATGTATGACAATGTCATGAATAAATGGCATTGGGGCGGGATGGATAACTTGGAAGATGGTGTTTACATGGATGAAAACAATCGCCGCATGGTGACCAATTTCAGATTGCAAATGGCCAATCTTGGCGATCAGCTGCTGCGAGATGGTGATGCCGATCGCGCATTGGATATTTTCGATAAGGTGTTGACGGTCATGCCAGAAGAAAATGTCCCCTTGGGAAGGGTTCTGTTGTCTGTTCAAAGTGGTTTGCTAGAAATGGCGGCTACGGAGGCTGCGCCAGGGATAGTGATTTATGAGTTGTCTGACGAACGCCGTGCACGTGCAAAGGAGCTAGGAAAGCACCTGACCCGCCGGTTGTTTGATATCCAAGCCGATGACTTGCGCTATTTCCATTCTTTGGAGCGATCACAGTTTGATGCAGTTCGAAGAGACCGTCAATTGTCCAAGCAAGTTGCGGAATTGATGGTGCAGACAGCGGATATCTTTTTGAAGGATGACTCGCTTTCATCGGAATTGACGCGTGAGATGCAGGCATTGGAGGAAATGATTCAAGCCACGGAACGGTCGTTCTACGATCTGGGCTCGTATGACTTTTGATCCGTGAATGAACCCCAAACAGTTCGCAAACGGCGCATCGCTATTTTGACTTCGGGCTCCGGCTCGAACGCAGCTGTATTGATGGGTCATTTTGAGCTCCATACAGAAGCCGAGGTGGTTTTTGTAGGGTGCAATCGCTCACCGGAAGACGCGGGGATTTATGAAAAATCCAAAGCCTTTGGTTTGGAAACCGTGCGTTTTAGTCGCGACGATTTGCGCGCTGGTAAAGTCACGCGTCAGTTGCAAGAGGCCGGTGTAGATTGGATTGCTTTGGCGGGTTTCTTGCTGCACATTCCTCTTGAAATGATTGCCGCATTTGAGCATCGCCTGATCAATGTCCACCCCGCATTGTTGCCGAAATACGGCGGCAAGGGAATGTACGGGCATCATGTGCATGCTGCGGTTGCCAAAGCGGGAGAATTGGAGTCAGGCATGACTGTGCATTGGGTAAGTGCTGATTACGACGAAGGAGACATTCTCTTTCAGGCATCCTGTCAGTTGGAAGCTGGGGATACTCCAGAAACAATCGGGGCCAAGGTGTTGACGTTGGAACACCGGTACTATGCGGATGTATTGGAGCATGTGATCCGAGAATCGGTAGCTCAATCCGGGGAGGAGCCGCGCATCTTCAAGGAAATTTAATTGATACGCTTTATGGCACGGGTTCAAATCTATACGGATGGTGGAGCAAGTGGGAATCCCGGACCAGGAGGCTACGGGGCCCTTCTGATGTATGGAGAGCATCGAAAGGAGTTAAGTGGGGGCTTCCGCCTAACGACCAATAACCGCATGGAGTTGTTGGCGGTGATCACGGCATTGGAGGCCCTCAACAAGCCTGGAATGGAGGTGGATGTCTATTCGGATTCGAAGTATGTCGTCGATGCGGTAGAAAAGCGTTGGGTTATGAATTGGGAGAAGAAGGGATATCTCAACAAAAAGAATCCCGATTTGTGGAAGCGATTTCTGGTGATATACCGCCAGCATAACGTTGTTTTTCATTGGGTTAAAGGCCACGCAGGGAACCCATACAACGAACATGTGGATCAATTGGCTGTAGCCGCATATCAAAAGGGTTCTTTGCTCGTTGATGCAGCATACGAGGCGTCAACTGCCTGAACAGGGCCGGCAAGCAAGCCATCTTCGAGACCTGCTGCGTATCTTTGTACGCTCAACGCAATAACCGATTGAAACGATGCGGACTGATCTCTACCAAGGCCACGATTACTATATGATGGACGAGATGCTCACGGAAGAGCACAAACTCATTCGTGAAACTGCTCGCGCTTGGGTCAAAAAGGAAGTGAGTCCCATCATTGAGGATGCTGCAGAAAAGTGCATATTCCCGCGTCACCTCCTCCCAGGCCTTGGCGAAATAGGAGCCTTTGGCCCATACATTCCTGAAGAATATGGAGGCCCTGGTTTGGACCAAATCAGTTACGGTTTGATCATGCAAGAGCTGGAGCGTTGCGACAGTGGATTGCGCTCAACGGCGTCTGTTCAGAGCAGTTTGGTGATGTATCCCATTTGGCGTTATGGCAGCGAAGAGCAAAAGCAAAAGTTCTTACCCAAGCTTGCAACAGGCGAAATGATGGGTTGCTTTGGATTGACTGAACCAGACCACGGTTCGAATCCTGGAGGCATGACCACACACTTCAAAGAGGATGGCGACGACATCATTCTCAATGGAGCGAAGATGTGGATCTCAAACGCACCCTTTGCAGATGTTGCCGTTGTGTGGGCAAAAAGCGAAGCAGGACGGATCACCGGAGTTCTTGTGGAGCGTGGAATGGAAGGGTTTACAACGCCGACCATGCATGGAAAATGGAGTTTACGGGCTTCTGATACAGGGGAGTTGATTTTTGACAATGTCCGGGTGCCAAAGACGAATATCTTGCCTGGGAAAGACGGATTGGGAGCTCCATTGAGCTGCCTGGATTCCGCTCGTTATGGCATTGCGTGGGGCGCGATCGGTGCGGCGTTAGATTGTTATGACACCGCCTTGCGGTATGCGAAAGAGCGCATTCAATTTGATCGCCCCATTGGCCAATTTCAGTTACAACAAAAGAAGTTGGCTGAGATGATTACGGAGATCACCAAGGCTCAATTGCTCACGCTGCGCCTAGGTCAAATGCGTGATGCGGGTACGGCTACCTCAGCTCAGATTTCGATGGCCAAGCGCAACAATGTGGACATGGCATTGACGATCGCTCGGGACGCACGACAAATGTTGGGTGGAATGGGCATCACCGGAGAATATCCGATCATGCGTCACATGATGAATTTAGAATCTGTGGTGACCTATGAAGGAACGCACGACATTCACTTGCTGATTACGGGCTTGGACGTCACGGGCTTGAACGCATTCGTCTGATCACAAACGATTAAATGACGTCTCGCAGAACGGGGAAGCGGTTTCGGTAATCGTTCAATTCCGTTTTGCTCAGTGTCGCACTCACCCAGTGAGTTTCTTGACGCGTTGAGGTCGCGAGAAGTTGGCCTTTCGGGTGGTGAATGGCACTTGATCCACTGTGATTGATTCCATTGGCATCGACCCCGATGCGGTTCACTCCGCCTACATACGCCTGGTTTTCTATGGCACGAGCCTGGAGCAGCGTTTTCCAAGCGGATGTGCGAACTTCAGGCCAATTGGCAACATAGAGAGCGAGGTCGTAAGGCGAATCGCCATCATTGCGACTGGATTCTGGAAAACGTAAATCGTAACAGATTTGCAATAAGACGTTCCAGCCGCGCCATGGGATGATCACGTGTTCTGCTCCGGGGCTATACGACGCATCTTCGCCAGCAAAACGGAACAAATGTCTTTTGTCATACCACCCTTTCAGACCATCGGGAGTCATGAAAAAACAACGATTGACACAGCGACCTTCATCCAATAAATTGCACGATAGGCTTCCGACTACGGCGGTATCGTGCTGCCGACTCCACCGTTGCATGGCGTGAAGAGGTGCTGGCCATGTTTCTGGAGAATGCGCACATGACGTGCTCCAGGGAAGCCCTTGTTGTGCAGGGTTCATCGTAAAGCCAGTGGCCCACATTTCCGGTAATACAAGGATATCGCAGGCTTCCGAATCGATTTGCGGATCACACATCATGACGTCGATTGCGGCGATATTGGCGTCAGGGTTTTCCCAGATCAGGTCCAATTGAAGCAAGGCAATGTTGAGGTCAACTGCGGGCTTCATGACACGAGATTGGAGATGATGAGCAAGCGCCGAATAGCCTCGTCCAGCGTGTTGTCGTTTTTGGCAAAGCAGACTCGAATGCGATGGGTCGGATGTCCTTCCGGTATGCCTGTTGGATAAAAGGGTGAAAGCGGAATCAGCGCGATCCCGTCTTCAGCCCCTTTTCGACACCATGCTTGCACGACAGTGCGATCGTCTCGTTCGTCAAATTGACCGTAGTCGAGTACCTGAAAAAAACCGGCTTCGGCAGGCCTCCATTTCCAGGGGCTGCCCGCTAAGCCTTGCAACAGCCTGTCGCGCTTGTTTTGATACAAGGATGGCAAGCCATTCAAGTGGTCTTTCCCTTCGGGACTATTCAGAAAGGCTGCGATGCCAGATTGGATCGGAGCGCCCGTTGAAAAGACATCGTATTGGTGCACTTTGCGGACTTCATGCATCAATTCAGCGGGTCCCAATAGGTAACCGATTTTCCATCCAGTGGCATGCAGGATTTTGCCAAACGACGCTGCGATCAAGGCCCGTTGGGAGAGCGCCGCGTGTTGGCACACGCTCAGGGCCTTGCGGCCATCGTGTTGCAACGGTCCGTAAACTTCGTCGCTTACGACGATGACGTCCGTATTGACCAAGAGCGCACTCAATCCATCCAAGTCGTCCATCGACCAACAACTTCCTGTGGGATTGTTGGGGAAGTTGAGAATGAGCATGCGAGTGGATGGTGACAACGCCGCTTTGATTGCTTGCAGATCAAGATGATAATCGGTTGCATTGAGCGGAACTACGACGAGCGTGCCTCCAGCCAATTCTACGGCTGGTTGATACAAATCGTAGGCAGGGGAGAGAACAATGACTTCCTCAGCGGGTCTCACAAAGGCTTGTATGGAGGCGAATAATAACGACGACGCACCGGCGCCGACAGTTATTTCATGGGCGACATCATACGACCGGCCTGTTCGGCTTTCGGTTTCTCCTGCAATCCAAGCACGAAGATCTCGGTCTCCTGCCATCGGGGCATATTGATTTTTCCCTTGGTTCATCGCATCAAATACGGCCGTTCGAAGTGCTTTCGGGGGGTCAAAATCGGGAAACCCTTGACTCATGTTGAGTGCGCCATATTTAGCAGCCATTGCGCTCATCTCTGTGAAGATTGTGGTCTTCACATGGGGCAATTTTGAATCGGGTAGTCTGATGGGTCGAGCCATTTGTGATCAACGTGTGACGGCCAACTTCGTGGTTCCTGCAGAATTGCCATTGGAATCGGTCGCCCAGATGACATAGACTCCGTGAGGAACATCGGTTCCGTTCATGTCTTTTCCGTCCCAAACAGCGCGTCCTCCTCGGGATTCTAGCATAGCGATTAAACGTCCCGAAGACGTTGTAATGTGCACGGTCGATTGATAAGCGAGTCCATTGATGGCAATCAACCCGTCGAAGTCAGAACGGACAGGATTGGGATAGACCTCAATCGCATCGATTTCGACAACAAAGTTAGTGGCGTCGCTGCGCCATGCCATGAGTCCCTGGGCTGTTCCAATGAAGGTCTCGCCGTTGCGATGGTTGATTGCGATATCGAAGATGGCATTGCTCAAAAGCGGGCTATTCTCATCTGTGAAATGGGCTTCCTGCGTGGCTCCATCCGGACTGAGCAGGTACAAACCGGAATTCTGAGTCCCAATCCACTTCCGATTTCCGCCATCGATGCAAATGCTTCGAACGATTTCAGTTTCAAGCAGCAATTGATAATTCCCATCTTGCTGGATCAAAATTTGCGATGCAACGGGGTTGGAGTTCTGAATATCAAAAACGCTACTGGGCAGGTAGACCACACAAGGTCCGGCTGCTGTCCCAATCCAAATCTCTCCATCGAGGTCCTCTTCGATGGAATAGATGTCATCCGAAGGCAAACCTCCTTGATTGACTGCGTCAGTGAGCAAACGCCAGTCGTCGTCAGAGGTGTCTCCAGGGGTTTGGTTGGTGTCGTACACAAGCAGCCCTTGATTCCGCGGCATGATGCACCAGATGTATCCATTTCTAGCGGCCAAAACGTCGCCCATCCACCCGCTGGTTCCCATGGCATTTCCGATGTCCATTGCGATAAAAGTGCCATCGGCTAATCGGACTTGCAAGGGTTCAGCCACGTAAGCATTGGTAAACCACAGATTCCCCCAAGCGTCAAAATCCACTCCGCCCACCCCAATGCGCGGTGATCCGCCGAAATCGGCTGACTGCAGAGTACTATTGGTCGTGTTGTACGTCTCAATCAATGTACCGTCCA
>CAJWIF010000006.1 GCA_913041135.1 uncultured Flavobacteriales bacterium | reverse complement strand
ATCGCGCGTTTGTCCCAAAGGCCTCCTGTTCCGATGCAGTGCAGTTCCCATTCTGGAAAATCATCAGAGAGTCGTTCAAATGTGGTCCACAATTCCCGAATCCCTTTTACGTCGAGGTACCGGCCGATATACAGCAGCTTTTTCGACGGTTGGCGATTCTTCCGAATTTCATGGATTTTTTCAAACGGTCTTGGGTCTGCACAGTAAAATCCTGTTGCAAGTTTTTGACCCTGGAAACCGAGTTTCTCGGCAAAGGGCTGTTGAGGAGCACCCGGCACCCATGCTCGGTTGAAATGCCGGTGGATGAAGAATGGCGAGGTGAGAACTGCTAGCCATTGCTTCAAACTGCCTGTCCACCAGTTGTCGAGTGTGAGCACCACTGGGATTTGGCGGCAATATGCCTTGGCCATGGCGTTGTAGTCGGCATCCATCCAACCGGAACAGACAATGGCCGTGGGGTTGATTTGGACCAAAAGGTTTTTCAGTTCATCACGGTCGTAGTCCTTCTTTGGATGAAGCGTGTATTGCGCAGTCGAAGCGAATTGAAAAGGCGCTTCAGGATGGAGTGGCCAGTGCACGACATCCACTGAATCAATACCGGGGTGATTCCCCAAGGCTTCTGCGCAGGCAAGGAAGTACCCGGCAAGCTCAGAGTAAAGGAAAACGATGCGATGCCCGGTTTGACTCACGATGGAATGGCTTTTATAGACGCTCCCAAATCCAATACATCATCG
Organism: uncultured Flavobacteriales bacterium; assembly: GCA_913041135.1. Lineage (GTDB taxonomy): Bacteria > Bacteroidota > Bacteroidia > Flavobacteriales_D > Sanyastnellaceae > UA16. Next base: position 47,113 of record CAJWIF010000006.1, on the reverse strand, counting down.
CACCTTTCTGCCAGCGCGGTGTCATGCGTTACGAGGATCACATTGCACCCTGCATCGGCGCGTTCGCGGAGCAAATCGAACACGACATCGCGCAACGTGTGATCAAGGGCACTGGTGGCCTCGTCGAGGATGAGAACGGGACGCTGCACTTGCAAGGCCCGAAGCAGTGCAAGGCGCTGCTGCTGACCGCCGCTCAGGTTGCTTCCTCCTTCTTGGAGTTGAAAGTCCAAGGGGTGCGTGCCCAGGCATTCTTCGAGGCTCAGTTGTTGAATCAATCGACCCACAAGGGCTTCTTTGATGGTGGCGCCAGGGACCCGTAAGGTGAGGTTATCTCGCACTGTTCCTGCAAATAAGAATGGCTGCTGGCTGAGGTACCCGACGTTTAGGATCCAACTTTGCAGGTCAATGTCGGTTCCGATAGCTTGAGCGTCTTCGTGGTCTGCGAGCACTTGTACCTGTCCGCTTTCTGCCTTGTGCAAGCCAAGCAAGGAGCTGATCAGGGTGCTTTTTCCCGATCCAGATGGCCCGACGATGCCGTGCAATTTGCCTGCTGAGAAAGTGTGTTGGAGTTGTTCTATCACCGGCACTTGAAGGGCTTCGTAGGACAACGTAATGTCATTGAGACGGATGTCAATGTTGCGGTTTTGAACATCTTTAGCGGAAAGGTTGGATGGAGAATGACGGGCATGCATTTGCGTTCCCACTTCCATGGTTTCCAGAACGTACCGTTGCGACCTCATGTTGATGACAACGCTATTGAGTCTGCTCATCGAGGGCATGATGCGGTAGGCGCTAATGGCCATTAAGGTGAGGAGTTGCAAAAAACCCGCTTCAGGTGTGCCTTGGAGCAGGGCAATGATGATGGAACCAGCAACGGCGATGACTGCCAGAACTTCGTAGAGTTTTGCGGGAGCGAGGTTGAGGACGCCCGTGTTACTCTGAATGCGAAAGATGGTCCAGCGATCCTTGAGGTAGGCATCGCGCACAGCGTCAGAAGCGCCGAAGGTGATGATCTCCAAAAAACCACGAATGGCGTTTGTGATGAGGGTGTTTGTGTGGGGTTCAATCCGCTTACGGATGTCGCTATAGACGCCGAGGCGTCGTTTTGTGACTTTGCGAATGATGACGGCTCCGATGGTCAGAAGTCCTGCGATACTGACAAAAACGAGTGGGTTGTAAAAGAGCAGGCCTGTGGCAATGAGAGCGATCACAGTTATTTCCGTGAGAATGAGGAGACCGCCAACCATAAAGACATTGGCGAACAGGATGGGCCACATATTGATTTCAGAAAGGATGCGTCCTGAGTCGGCGGAGCGCATGCGCTCGAGGGATTGGGAGAAGTGGTGGGACCACATTTGGCCGGACAAGCGATGCGCAACCGTAAAGGAGAAACGGGTCTGGAAGAGGTTGACCGCAAGACCGAAGAATGCCTTGAATAGAAACGCGCCGATCATCAGGGAACACAAGGCAATCAGGAAGCGGGAAGGGGTATCGATGCCGATGGTGGAGGCTGCATTGAATGCGGTGAGAAGGGTGGCGTTCGTCTGAATGGTTTCAGGCTGAACGACGAGGCCAATGACCGGAACGATGATAGCGAGGCCGAGGATTTCCACGATGCTGTTCGCAAAGATGCTTAGCAGGAGGAACACCGAGCGTTTGCGCTCACGAGGATTGAGCAGCCGGTGAACCCGCTTGACGATGGACAGTATGGAATCGGAGTTGGAGGCCACGTGGTTAACGTTATGTGTTCATTGGAAAGCGATCCATACCATTGGGGTTATGGGCGGTCATGAGTTCGTCGGTCGAGGTTTTTTCGCGGTGGCCGGATTGCCTTGATAAACGGTCCAGGCTTCGAGGTCTTTCGTTGCGACACTGCCCAGGGCGAGGACACTGTGGGAACCGCAAGTGACACCCGGTGCGATGGCGGATTTGGCCCCAATCCAAACTCCATCTTCCAAGGTAATTGGATGTGTGATGAGGTCGAAAGTGGGTGTTTTGAAGTTGTGATTCCCGCAGAGCAACAGAGCACCCTGAGAAATACAGACGTGACTACCGACGGTAACTTCTGCGAGGTTGTCGATCCAAACGTTCTCCCCAATCCAAGCATGATCGCCGATGCGCAACTTCCAGGGATATTTAATAGTCACCCGAGGTTTGATGACCAAGCCCTTGCCGATTCGTGCGCCGAAGCTGCGGAGGAGGGTGGATTTCAATTTCGACGGCCATGGAATCCAGGTTTGGAAGAAGAGTCCGGAAAAGCAAATCCATAGCAGACGCTTCACCACATTGCCGGGGTGGAAATCCGAGTTGTCAAACAGGTCGAGGCGGGTGGATGCTCTTTGCTTGTTCATCGCGTTTTGGCCAAGTTCGCGATCTGTGGCATCAGCAGGCTGTTGGTTGACTTTTGACATAGCAGAAGCAGTATCATGTTCCTGACCCGCCTGTTTTGACAGCATCGCTTTGTCGCTTTGGACGTTCTGATTCGTAGGTTTTCCCTCCTGTGACATCACATTGATTGAATATCACCAATTTACAAACGCTGCACCTTTTGGAGGATTTGCTCGGTAAAGTTGTTTCGGGATGGCTCTTGAAAAATCACCCCAACCGGATGCCTCCAAATTGATCCGCTACGGCTTCATCGTGGGTGATGAGTATGACCGTTGTTCCTTGTGTGGCCTCCTCTTCGAGGATCCGCAGCACCTCAGTTCCCAGAGCACGATCCAAGCTACTCGTTGCCTCATCAAGAATGAGCACGGGGCGCTTTAGCTGCAAAGCCCTGATGAGTGCGAGCCGTTGTTGCTGGCCACCGCTCAGGTTGGAACCGCCTTCCTGCACCAGGAAATCTAACGGATGTTCACCGAGTGCTTCCGTTAACTGCAAGGTGGAAAGCAAATGAACCATGTGGGGCTCATCGAGGTCTGCAATCGCTCCGCCCAAGGTGAGGTTATCGCGCACGGTTCCTTCGAAGAGAAACGGTTGTTGAGGGAGGTAGGCCACGTTCCCAAGCCAATCGGCTGTGGAGAGTTCGGACCGCAGCGCTTGAGTCTTGTCCACGGACTGCACGCTAACCTGTCCATGGTCGGGGGCATGCAATCCCAGGAGCATGCTCACGAGCGTACTTTTCCCAGATCCTGAGGGGCCGGTGATTGTGGAGAGCTTCCCGGCTTCAAAACGATGCCTGAGACCTTGAAAAACGACGGTTTCCTTCCCTTCGTATCGTGCAGCGAGGTCTTGGATCTCAATGGAAATGGGTCCCTGAAGGGTGGGCGTGTTGGCGGGCGAGGGGTGTGCAGTGGATGCCGAAGCGCCCGTTTCCATGGCGTCGATGAGGTGCATTTGGCCGCGCATGGCAATCATCCGTGCATTGACTCGCGCCATAGCGGGCATGACCCGGTAGGCACTCAACGCGAGCAGAGAGAGGGATTCAAAAAAGGCGGGACCTGCACTGCCGAACGTCAGACTCACGATGATGGCCGTACACAAGGCGCTCACAGCCAAAAATTCATAGAGACGAGCAGGGGCGATACCCAACACCAATTGGTTGCTATGCACGGCATACAATTTCCGGGTCTTGCTCAAGTAGTTGGCTTGCATGGCCCGCACGGCGCGGAAAGTGACCAATTCCAGAAAGCCTCGCACGGCGTTGGAAACCAAAGAAGTGGCCTGCGGAGCGAGTGTGCGAAGGGTGGCGCTATTGCGCTGGAGTCGGCGTTTCGTGAGCCAACGAATCAGCAATCCGCCTGTGCCAATGATGCTCGCTACACCCAGAAAAACCATTGGGCTATAGGCGGTCAAGCCAATGGCCAAGAGCGCCATGACCACGAGTTCGTTGAAATACAGTTGTCCACCCGTGATGAATACCCGGGCAAACAGAATGGGCCACCCGTTGATTTCTTCAAGGATGCGCCCTGAAGATTTGGATCGCAAGCGCTCGAGGGAATCCGAAAAGTGGTGCATCCATAAATTTCCACTGAGGCGGTGGGCCACACGAAATCCAAAACGCGTTTGCACGTGATTGACCCAGAGTCCGAACAATGTTTTGAAGAGAAAGGCGCCAATGAGAAAAAGGCACAAGGCAATCAAAAAGCGTGTTTGGCTGCCGATTCCCCAGCTGAAGGCGACATCGTATACCTTCCCCAGGAATTCGTGTGTCTCCATCAATTCGGGATTGATGACCAGCCCAATCACCGGAATGACCACCGCCAATCCCAGCAAGTCGACCACGCTGTTGAGAAGCACCGCTGCTAACAGCAACCATCCCGTTTTTTGTTCCCGCCGATTCAACAGGCCGTATACCCGACGCAGGATATTCCAAGCGCCGCTTTGGGTCGAGGGGTCAGGCATTAAAAACGGCCGTTACAACAACCCTTGAATAATGGACTCGACCGTATGCCCTTCGGCTTCTGCCTTGTAATTGCGGACAATGCGGTGCCGCAAAATCGGCAGCGCCACGGCTTGCACATCGGCGATGTCGGGACTGTATTTTCCGTTGAGTGCGGCGTTGACCTTGGCGCCCACAACCAAATATTGCGAGGCCCGTGGACCAGCGCCCCAAGACAAGTATGCGTTGACTTCCGCCGTGGCACGTTCGCGGCCTGGACGCGTTTTTCCAGCCAATCCGACCGCGTATTCCAAAACGTTGTCGGCGATCGGCATGCGGCGAATCAATTGCTGGAAATACAGAATTTCTTCACCGGAGATGACCGGGCTGACGGTGGCCGTCACATCCGAAGTGGTGGCCTTGACCACGCTCAATTCTTCGTCGTGCGTCGGATAATCCACCCACGTGTTGAACATGAAACGGTCGAGTTGTGCTTCAGGCAATGGATACGTTCCTTCCTGTTCAATCGGGTTTTGCGTAGCGAGGACAAAAAACGGTGAGGGCAATGGATAATTCTGACCGGCGACCGTCACCGAGCGCTCTTGCATCGCTTCGAGCAAAGCAGATTGGGTCTTCGGTGGCGTCCGATTGATCTCGTCTGCCAGCACGATGTTGGCAAACAATGGACCCTTCATGAATTGGAATTGACGCTGTTCATTGAGAATCTCGGATCCTACAATGTCGCTTGGCATCAAGTCCGGAGTGAATTGCACCCGATTGAATTGCAGTCCCAAAGCCTGCGCGATCGTGTTGACCAAAAGCGTTTTGGCCAGGCCGGGAACGCCGACAAGCAGGACGTGTCCGCCGGCAAAAATGGCGGTGGTCACTTCACGGATCACTTGATCTTGCCCCACGATGACCTTTCCAATTTCTTGGAGCAATTGCTGCTGTTTCGCGTTGAGCGCTTCGAGCGCTTCCTTATCCGATGCGTACATGTGGGCTTGGTCTCAGGTGTTTTCCACATAGAATTCTACGCGGCAAGCGTAAAGATAGAACATGCAGAAAGAGCAGCTGGCCATTCCTCATTGAAATGCCGGTGTCATTCAATCCAAATAACCGAGGCTTGGTCCTACTGGAGAGGAGGGAACGATGTGAACCAAGTGTTTGAAATGGACTTCCACAATCGAATGAAATAATTGTTTTTACGCGTCATGATTCGATGGCTTTGAATTCACACAAATAGGATGGAATAGTTACGTCGTAAACATATAAATGCAGGGGGTTTTTGTTGCACGGGGTCCAAAAAGTGTTGCCCCATAGCATGTTGAAAAACTGTAAAAAGGGTTGTGCGAGCAATGAAAAACGATAGTCCCCTGCCGGGGAGCTATGATCAGAGCTTCCAAAGCTGGCTCACCTTCCGCACCGGCTTGAGAAACAAGGTCCAGGGGTAGGGGGTGATGCCATTCATTCGCCATGCTTGGCGGTCCTCTCGATTGGCTCGCCAACGATTGCCGAGTGAGGCATTGCTCAGTCCTCCCACCCGCATGCGCACCAAAATGGATGGCAAGTAGGCCGTTGTGATGCCGGTCTTGAACAAAAAGCGCAGCATCAACTCATAGTCGGCTGCTGATCGAAGTTCGAGGGAGAACAGGCCGTGCGTATCGTACACGGATTTCCGCACGAAAAAGGTGGGGTGTGGTGGCATCCAGCCGTGTAGAAACGCCTGGCGATTGAACGCGCCACTGTTCCATGTTCGGGTGACCTCAGTCGGGTCATCCCTGTCGACATAGACCAAATCACCGTAAATGGATTTGGCCCCGCTGCTTTTGAAAAGGGCTGCAACCCGCATCAATACGTCATCAGCAGCGTATAAGTCATCTGCGTTCAGAATTCCCACATAGTCTCCTGAGGCCAGGGAAATCCCTTTGTTCATGGCGTCGTAAATTCCTTTGTCCGGTTCAGAAATTAAGGTGAGACGGTCTCGGTAAGGCGCTAAGATTTCCAAGGTCGCATCCTTGGAAGCCCCATCGATGACGAGGTACTCCAATTCGAATCCGTCCTGACGCTGGGATAAAACGGATTGCACAGCGTCTTCAATCGTATCAGCCGCATTGAAGGTGATTGTGATGATACTGAGCTTCATGGCTGCGTAGAACGCGAACGAGCGAATTAGCGACGGTCCATGCTGGATCCAGCCGTCCAATTTTGTTGGAACGTGCAGTCTCCGTAAGGAGCGTCAATCCGCACATAGGTGTCGTTGATGGCTTTGCGCATCCAGTCGTTGAGCTGCGTCTCGCGCATGGAGGCTTCAACGATGTTTTGGAAGTAGCCAAAGTCTTGGGAGGGATTGGCTCGGTGGGCCGGGACGCGCTCTTCGAGCTGAACGGCAACCCAGTACCCTTGATCTTCATCGTCTAACAATTGAATAGCATCGGAAACTTCGCTTGGAGCCATTCCGTTGAGCAAGAAGAACAAGTTGGGGTCCAATTCATCGGAGCCGAAGAGTGTGCTGCCGTCACGAGGATTCACCACCAGACCGCCTTGATTACGTGAGCTTTCCCGTGTAGAGTTTTGCAATACGGCGTCTGAAAAGGAGATTTCGTTGGCCCGCAAAGACTGCATCAATTCATCGAAAGACGCTCCCATTTTCTCGAGTGCGACCGGGTCGATTTGGGCGGACATCAAAACGTGACAAGCAGAGAAAACCTGGCCACGACGGTCGACGGTACGCAAGAAGTGAAACCCATAATCGGTTTCAAAAACTGGAGAAAGGTCACCGATTGGCGTGTCAAAAACGGCTGCTTCGAATTCCGGTAAGAACTGTCCACGAGGGATATCTTCATAGCAGCCTCCTTTGTATTTGGAGCCCGGGTCTTCCGAGTGGCGGGAAGCGGCCATTGTCATGCTTAGTTGTCCCGTGGAGACTTGAGTTCGAATCGAGTCAAGGCTGTTTCGAACTCCCGCTTTTTGGGCTTCCGTGATGGATGGCTGCATCATCAATTCCCGATACCGCAAAGCCTCTGGGATCAGTGGGAGGCTGTCAGTAGGTGTGCTGGCAAATAACTGCTGTACCTCTGCAGGAGTAGCCCGGACTTGTTGGTTGATTTGGCCCTGCATGCGACCAGCGAGAAGCTGTTCGCGAACGGGGTCCTCAAATTCAGCTTTCCACTCGCTAACCGATTGTCCGTATTCCGCTTCAAATGCCTCTACAGATCCAAACATCCGGATATAGTAGGCGAGACGGCGATCGATTTCATCCATGATCTCGCCATCGGACACCTCCAAGCTATCGAGCTTAGCGTGGTGCACTAAGAGCTTCTGAAACAGCAATTCGTTTAGCAAATTGCAACGCTGCAGAGCGTTGAGTTCGTTTGCCGACTTTCCCTGTTGAGCGAGCTGCGCTTTCAAGGCAAAAGCTTGCGCTTCTACCTCGCTTTCCAGAAGAATGCCATCGCCAACAACGGCGACAATGGCGTCTAAAGGAGTGAAGTTGAGGGCTGAGGTAGTGGTCGCAAGGGTCGAGTCTTGGCCGTGTAGATTGGTCGCGTTAGCGGCTATCAGGATGCACCAGGCCATCCTGCGGAGTTGATTCTGAATCGTTGATTTCACGGACGCAAGTTAATCGCTTTCGAGATGCCTTGAATGCACGTTACGACTTGTTAGCGTTCGGCGCTGCAAACATGGACTTCGAAACTGCGGATTGCGATTGCGACGGTGTAGTCACGATATCGGATATATTGATCTTCCTGACGGTGTTTGCCTTGCAGTGCGACTCAGTCGGACGGCTCAGGCCTACTCCAAAATCAATTTCTGGATGCTCCCTTTTTCCCAAGCTTGAATCAAGAGCTCTTCTTCCAATTGGAGGAGGAGCTCTTGTTTTTTACCGTGTAAAATCAGCTCGGAAACGCGGTCTTGAACCACTTCAAAGGGAGCTACACCATCGATCAGTGCGTGCTCATGAAACCGAATGAAGTAGTTGCGGCCATCGGCATCAAACGTGATGAGCTTCCTATTGGCGAGTTGTTTTTCGGCACGATACAACTCAATAGGAACCTCCTGAATAAGGTCTTCGAGGTACCACCAGGTTTCTCGATTCAACGAGTGGACAGCGGCGTGCTCGACACACCATTGTTGCAAGGGAAAAGAAGGCGCAGTATCTGGGGCCATCAAGGCGGACTTGATGAAATCCAAGTGGAGATCATCGTCATCTGGTAAATGCACGAAGGTGGCGCGTACAGCATAGTCCATGAGTATGAATAAACCCTGATGTGCCATATAATAAGCAAGCGCCTCTTCTTCAGGAACCTCCTGCTCCATCCGCTGTTGAACATAGCGCTCTTTGTAATGGTGCAACAGCAGCGCATTGCGGTAGGCCTCAATTTCGCGTTCAAACGTTTGTAGATCCGCGGGCAGGCGATTTTCAGCTTCGTGCACGACCACTTGTTCTCGAATCCATTGATCGACATAGCGTTCCGCCATCAACGTGGAGTCGGTGGCGGCTGCATTGTTCGGAATGTGGTCGCAAATTTCTTGCAGGGGTAACGCATGCTCGAAAGCTGTGGCGACAAACTGTTCGGTTGGCTTTTCGGATTCATCCAATTGTGCGCACCCGAAGAGTGAGAGTCCACAAATGATCCCGCAAAACCCCCAGGTGAAAAACCCGCCCACTCGGATCGGTTGATGTTGCATAGATCCCTTTTGAAGAGGGCGAAAGACTCGGGAATCAGTCCGCAAGAGAATGCAGCAATGACCGGTTCACTTCGACCGCTGTCTCACTGCGTAGAGACTCGATCCATTCGGCTTCGAGTTGATCTTGGTACGCTGCGATGACTTGTCCGCGGGCTTCAGCCAATGTTTTTGGCTCGGGTTCTCGAATTTCTAGAACCTGGGCGAGGATCACCTCGTCTCCACCAGCCGTATACTCTACAAACGTCGCACCCTTGGATGCCATGACCAACGAACCCGAAAGGTGATCGGCTAAAACACGATCGGCCCAAGGGTTTTCGCCTTCACTGAACAGGCCTTCTTCCAATCGATAGGCCAAGGAATTAACGGCATTAGCCTCTTCGGCAATAGGGAGGAGGGACTTGTTCTTTTTGATGGCCTTTCGGACCTTTTTTGCCAACGCGGCGTCCGCCAAAATAAAGGCGCGTATATCGGCTCGCTCTGACCACATGAAGTCGGAGGACGTCGCAGCGTGAAAGGCTTCAAGTCCAGTTGAATCTTTTACGGCACGGCTCCACACTTTTTCGTCGGTCAACTCAAAGAGAAGAATGCCATCGTGGTATTCTTCCATTAACAGGCGAAATGCATCGTGCTTGTCCTCCAAACGCACATCTTCATAATCCAAGAGCATTTTTTCGGACCACAGCTTCAATTGCTCGTCAACGATGGTCTTTCCGCCCATCGAAGCGTTGCGAATTTTGCTTGTATTGAGGTGGTCAACGAAATCGCCAACGGTTGCCGTTTCACTTCCAATTGTAAGTAGCGTTCTGGATCGATCAGTGGACGTCACACCTGTGACGGGATGGTTGGGGTAAAACACGCTGTCTTGTCTGCTGGCCAGACGATAGAGTCCCTTTAAAGAGTTGGTCTGAATTCCAACTGCGTATTCGGCTTTGAGATTCTCAATGAAAGACGCGCGTGTCAATTCACTGCGACTATCGCGGCTGACTTTTTTCTCAATCTCTCTTTTGGACGCCTCAAAGGAAGCAGGTGCGCGATATTCCAAACGTTTGATGATGTGCCATCCGTATGATGTTTCAACGGGTTCAGAAATTTGGCCGTCTTGGGTTAATCCAAATGCAGCATCTTCAAACGCTTCAATCATCTTCCCTGTGCCAAACCAAGGCAATTCTCCTCCTTTACTGGCCGAGCTCGCATCTTCTGACATTTTCAAAGCCAGTTCATCCCATGGAATTCCTTTCTGGAGGAGATCATAAATCTGTCCAATTTTGGCTTCTGATTTGGTTGATGCATCGGTATCCGATCCTTTTTTAAGTCGAATCATGATGTGAGCGGCTCGTATTTCACCGCGTGCTTCGCGTCTTCCAGTGACCTCAATGACGTGGTATCCATAGCGCGTTCGAACGAGATTGCTGATGCCCCCAATTTCAGTGGTAAATGCGGCTTCCTCAAAAGGGTAGAGCATCTGAAAGGCCGTGAACCAGCCCAAATCACCACCGTTGTCCTTCACGCTGGGGTCGTCAGATCCTCCTTTGGAACGTGCAACGGCATCAAAGTCCTCGCCATTGGTTATCCTGGTGCGCAGAGCGTTCGCTCGCTTCCAAGCTTTTAGGGTGTCAGATGCAGAAGCCTCACTTCCGCACGAGACCAAAATGTGGCGTGCATGGACTTCTTCCTGTTTGCGCTCCCAGGCCTGCACGACGAGATCCTGAAGCAAGTCATTGTTGGTCATATAGGGCCGAGCCAATTGCGATCGATATCCTGCCAATTCGCGTTGGAAAGTCGCTACCGTGTCCATTCCCAAAGCTTCCGCAGCTTGAACTTTCAGCTTGAATCGAATGAACAATTCCAAGTACTCATCCAATGATGCGATGGTGACTACGCTATCGCGGTTGTTCTTCATGAAGATGTGCTCAAAGTCAGAGAGCGAGACGGCTTCATCCCCTACAGTCAGGACAGTTTCAGAAGCATTGGATGTGGTTGTTTCTTGAGAATTCAAAGCATTTGGAGCAATGAAGAGACAGGACACGAACAGGGAAAAGATGATTTTCATGCGATTGGTTTCAAAATCTAAAATCGAGTTGCAACTAATTTATCGGATGCTATAATTGGGCGCTTCACGCGTAATCATAACATCATGCGGATGACTTTCTTTCACACCGGCAGAAGTGATCCGCACGAAACGAGCTTCCTGTAAGATGGAAATGGAAGGTGCTCCGCAGTACCCCATTCCAGCTCTCAGCCCTCCAATCACCTGGTGCATAACATCACCGACAGTGCCTTTGTAAGGAACCCGGCCGGAAATACCCTCAGGGACAAGCTTCTTCAAATCTTCCTCAGCGTCCTGGAAATAGCGGTCTTTGGACCCATGTTGCATGGCTTCTAAGCTCCCCATGCCCCGATATGACTTGAATTGACGGCCTTCATAAATGATGGTTTCGCCTGGGCTTTCTTGTGTTCCTGCAAGCATGGACCCGATCATCACCGTATCAGCGCCTCCGGCGATGCCTTTGACAATGTCTCCCGTAAACCGAATGCCGCCATCGGCAATCACGGGAACACCAGTGCCGCGCAAGGCTGCGGCAACATCCATAACAGCGCCCAATTGAGGGACTCCGACTCCAGCGATAATGCGGGTAGTACAGATGGACCCGGGGCCAATTCCGACTTTAACAGCATCCGCTCCCGCTTCAACAAGCGCAAGAGCTGCCTCGGCTGTGGCGATGTTGCCACACACGACATCGATGGTGTTGAATTTTTGTTTTACGCGCTTGAGCGTGTCCATGACGCCTTGACTGTGTCCATGGGCTGTGTCAATGATAACGGCATCGACTCCTGATTTCACCAGGGCTTCAACACGTTCATCTGTATCAGCTGTGACGCCCACAGCCGCAGCAACGCGCAGTCTTCCAAATTGGTCTTTGCACGAATTCGGAAATTCACTCAGTTTAATGATATCGCGGTACGTGATCAAACCGATGAGTTGGTTGTCAGCATCGACCACGGGTAGCTTTTCAATCCGATGTTCACGCAACAAATCTTCGGCTTTAGCAAAGTCCTTGCCATCCTGAGTGACAATGATTCCTTCCGAGGTCATGACTTCGCTGATGGGGCGGTCGAAGTTTTTCTCAAAGCGCAAATCACGATTCGTAACGATACCGACCAACTTGCCTTCTGCATTGATGACTGGAATGCCGCCAATGCGATGCTCCCGCATGATGGAAAGTGCGTCGCTTACAGTGGCTTCACGTAGCAGGGTAATGGGGTCTTGGATCATGCCGCTTTCAGAGCGTTTGACCTTTCGCACTTCAGAGGCCTGCTGGGCAATCGTCATGTTTTTGTGGATCACACCGATTCCTCCTTGGCGAGCCATAGCGATGGCCATGGCACTTCCTGTAACCGTGTCCATGGCTGCGGAAATCACCGGCGTCTTGAGCATGATATTGCGAGAAAAAGAGCTTCCCAATGTCACGTCACGCGGCAATACCTCAGAATAGGCGGGGACAAGCAGTACATCATCGAAGGTCAGACCTTCTCCGATTATCTTCGGGTTTTCAGCAGTGTTGGCCATGGCGGGCAGTTGAATCGTGTTTCCCGTGACACGATAAGTCGTGCAACGATTCGGACAAAGTTAATGAAATGAAGGTCGCAAAGCCCTGCTCATCAGGGTTATTCACCAATGAGCAAGTGAACCAATCCCGTGGTCTCATAAACTCGGCCGGCTCCATCGCGGATGGAGATGGAATAACCGTAGCTCCCCTCGGGCGCATAGGCTCCCTTGTGCATCCCATTCCACCCGTATCCCACTTGATTGGAGGTGAAAATAATATCCCCCCACCGGTTGTGAATTTGCATGAAATACTGGTCGAAATCGGCGAAGCTTACGACGGGCAAGAAAACGTCGTTGTACCCACCGACTAAGAGGGCGTTCGGAACCCACAAAACGGGCACTTGAGTGAGGCACATTTCGTTGGAAAGCGCGTAATTCATGCCGCCCGAAGGGCCTGTACCGGAATCCAGGGCCTCAATGAGATAACAAAAGTCTCCGGGACTGTAGAGCAGGTTGCTCACGTCGTCTTCCCAAATAAAAATCTGTGATGGCACTTCAGCGATCATTTCAGCGGCAGCGCCTTGCTGATTTCGACGGTAAATACGGTAGCCTGCGGTGCTGCCAGGAAAATCTGAGTAGGGTGTCCAGCTGATCGTGTTGTTGAGCAATTGGGTGTCAGAAATGCCTTGAAGGTGCATGGTTTGGGCTGCATTGGACATGCCAACAGAATCCCCACAGTAATTTTCGACACGCACACGATACGCGTAGCTCATCTCGTCAGTAACCGCATCCAAGTCGGCAAATTGAAGGGTCATGCCGCCGATGCCTTCCTGTGCATCGAAATCAAAAAAGAGCTCATCGATTGCTCGTTTTCGCTGAAGGATATACGTGTGGACTTCCTCGGAATAGGGGTCTAAATCCACGATGATATTCACACCTCCGCTGTCGGTGACGGATGCGCGTCGCAACGAAGTCAGATCAGGTGCTCCCGGGTAAGAGAAGTCCATTGATCGTTGGTTGGAACGGATGAACGCGCCATCCGTGCTGGTTGCTACGATATCGTAACGAAACGTTGAGCCGAAGGTGGCGCCCTCGTGCACATAGGAGATGGCGTTGGCGTCCAGCGTCTCGAGGAGCTGTCCGTTGTTCCAATTGCCGCTTCCCGTCGGGGATTCTTCAGCCGCCCACACAGCGATGGAAACAATTTCGGCGTCGATGTTAAAACCTCCATTCCAGTCTAAACTCGCTGCATCCGAGCAGGGAAGTCTACTCGCATTCAAATGAATGGAGCTGGCGCAATAGGCCCCAGCTGCGCCGGGGTCGGGTTCATTCCCAATGAAGCAAGAATCGAACGCGGCTACATTGTACGATTCGATGTAGGTGACCGGATTGGAACTTGGATCGACATAAAAGGTGGCGCCCGGGCTGTAAACTGTATCGATGGCCATTTGAAATCCACCATTGCACCGGTAAATAATGTAGCCCGCTAAATCGCTGGCTTCACTCGGCTCCCAATGAATGATTGCCAATTGAGACAAGCTATCCACGTTGATGTAGGAGATCACAGGCGGGTCTGGGTCCAACTCGTCGCTGATAGAAGATCCTGCTTGATTGGACTTTTGATCGCACTGAATGTAGCTGCTGCTTTGGAATACACGAAAATTCAGATCTCCAGTACATTCTTCGACTTCATATTCATAGCTCATCATTCCCCCATTGTCTGGAATCGTAACAATGGTGCTCCAACTCCCAGGGTCATCCTCGAGTTGAACCTCGATATCGCCACCATCCGGTGCGGCGCTGGCGATGCGAGGGCTATTGAAATCTAAAGAGGCCATCCCCGGCGTAAGCGAAGGCTCAGCAGTGAGGTGAATGCTGCAAAGCGTGTCACTAGAAGTTCCAAAGACACCGGCTGGTCCTTCGGTCACAACAAAATAACACAGCTCCGTGGTGTTGGCGTTGTAGGTTGTGTTGACAAAACCGGGATTGACGGGGTCGGTCGGGCTGTCAATCACATAGGTGTCCAATACCAGTCCGCTGGAGGGTTCAAAAATATGGAGCGTGTAGGAAGCGAAAACACCCATGGGGTCCACGGCTTCTGTCCAGTTGATGGATGCATTGCCTGCTTGGTTGACGTCCACGCACATCATCGAGGACTCTAGCTGCCCCCAAACACTGTGCGTGCTCCCTCCAATAAAGAGTGCCAATAAGAGTAAAGTGCTCGTCGACTTCATGCTAAACAAAAATACAATGCATTGATGCCATGAATACAAGACGCAACGTCAACGTTGTTTGTTGCATGGTGTTAACAAACCCGACTTAAACTTGGGCCTCCGGCTCGTCCCCATATTTAGCTCCTCCGTACCCGTACCCGTACCCGTACCCGTATTTATAGGCATACTTGGCGTAGTACTGACCCCAACGCGTTGTGCGAATGTTGTTCAGGACCAATGAAGCGTGGTTCAAATTGTTCTGATTCAAAGCTTCTTCCAGATGTTTGATCCCACGTTTAGTCGATTTAAGTGTATTCGTAACGAGCAACCCGGTATCCACTTTGCTCATGAGAACCAAAGCATCGGTGATGAGTAAAATAGGGGGCGTATCGAGAATGACATAATCGTAAGTGGATTTCAACTCTTGGAGCAAGACATCGAGTCGATCGTTTAGGACCAATTCAGAAGCATTGGGCGGGACTGGTCCCGCTGTATAGATGTGCAGCGAATCCACCGGCCCCAATTGCTGCATTTCCGAAACAGAACAGCGTCCAATGAGGAAAGAGCTCAATCCGAGCTGATTGGATAACTTGAAATTCTTGTGCACTTTCGGCTTGTGCATGTCGAAATCGACGAGTGCGACTTTTTTTCCCGTTTTGGCCAAAACCGTGGCAAGGTTGGTTGCGACAAAGGATTTGCCTTCCCCGGGGTGCAATGAGCTGATTAAGATAGAATTGGCGCCTTCTTTTGATAACAAGTATTGCAGGTTGGTTCGCAAGCTTCGGAACGCCTCCGTAATTTGAGATCGACTGTCCGCGAGAATGGTGATCGGGTTTTTTTCCCAATCGGGATAATGCGGCAGTCCTGCAACTACAGAAATGTTGGAAGCTTCACGCAACTCTTGGGTGGATTCGAGGCGTTCAAACAACATCATGCGAATGAACGCAAAGGCCAAGGCTACAATGGCGCCCAAGAGCGTATTATTGCGAATCGTCCCTCTTTTATCCGGGCCAATGATCCCTCCTAGTCGAGCCTGCTCAATTATAATGGCTTGAGGCGCAATGCCTGCGCGTGAAATCACATTCTGTGCCCGAGACTCGAGTAAGAAGACATACAGTTTTTCGTTGACTTGCAACTTGCGCTCCATACTAATGATATCGCGTTGGGTAGCTGGAATTCCGCTCAAGCGTTGCTCGAGATTGGTGATTTGACCACGCAGGTTGTCTCTTTGGTTGAAAAGCGCATCCTCCGTGTCATTGATGTATTTGGCAATGGTAAAGCGGGCGTTACTGATGGCACTGTCCAAGCGCCGAATGGAAAAGCTATCCTCGGTGACGTCCAGCAAGGCCGCCGTGCGCTCCGTACGCATTTGAAAAAGCTGATTGACTTGTTCAATCAGGAGTTGGTCTTCCCCAAACAAATAGGAAGTGGGTGGCAAGCCAGAATCCTCTGATCCAGACTTTAAGTATGACTGCAGGGATTTCATGGCTTCCAGACGCAGGTCCAATTCCCCCTCGCTGCTTTCCAGTTGGACAAGGCTATTGAAATAGTCGGTTTGTTCACGGGTCAAGTCAAGAATATCATTTTGGGCTTTAAATCCATCCACTTGAAGTTCCAGGCTGTCCATGATGTTCACCAACTCTTCGAGCTGTCGATTGATGAATAATTCTGTTTTCAAACTGGATTCCAATCGTGCTTCTTTCGTGTAATTAATATAAATCTCACTGAGTACGTTCAAAAACTTTTGTCCTCTGCCAGGCAGGGTGCTGGTAAACTGAAGGGTCAAAACATTCGTTCCTTTGACGTTGTCGACGACTAACGAATTTCGCATTTGACCAATGCGCTGGGCGCGATCGAAGACACGGAACCGAAAATGTTGGCGGCGTGCTTCCTCCAATGCTTCCGAGTTAATGCTTTGTTTATTCGTGCTCGTATAATTGAACACGTTGTTGTCCACGAAATCGATCGTCAACGCAAGGTTCGGTCCTTCGATGGGAACGCCAAAGGCATAGAGTTCCTCAATGAGTTCTCCGTCGGGTAAGATGTACCTTAACAAGTAGTGTCTCTCGTCTTCGATGAACAAATCGATGTCTTGTCCTAGAAAGGAGCTATTGAATAACTCAGGGTCGGCTTGTATACTGAGATTGCTGTAACCAGAAACCTGGCTGGTTCGTAATCTCCCTACGAAGTAGTAGTCAATGTCCAAGTCCAACTGGTCCACGGCGCGTCCGATCAAGTCAAAGGAGCTCAAGATTCGTTGTTGGTCTTTGGCCTCAGAATTGCCAAAATTCCCCCAAGAATTCCCTCCCATCGTTCCCATCATCTTTTTTTGGTAATCCAATTCCTTGCCTGCGTCAAGGAGGACTTCTGCTGAGGCACTGTATATGTTCAGTTGCCGATGTGTGATCAATCTTCCAGAGGCATACCCTGTTCCTGCGAGCAACAAAATGAGCCACCAGTTCTTAATGAGCAACTTTATATAAGGCCTGAGCTGACTCAGTGAGATTAGCTCGTTGTTTTGGTTCGTTGTGTCCGCCATACGACCGCAAGTTCGCAAGGAATGCATTACGTTGGAAGCTCACTTCATTGAATTTTGCTGAGTGAGGAGTGTTCGCATTCGTGCAGATTGAGTTTTACCTTGCCGTATGATTGATACACCGACGACTTCGTGGTTTCCGGATGAAAGTCTTGAAGGGAGCCTTTGGATAAAATTGCCTGATTTAAGCCGATTGTGGGTTTATGTGGCCGATCGGTTGTTGTCGACGTCGGAAAATGATCGGGTTGCAGAAAATGCCGAGCGATTCACAGCGGCTTGGGCGGCTCACGGAACCGAGTTGACCGCGAGTTGGAAATTGCAAGGTTCAAGGGTTCTTTTAATTGCATTGGATGAGGGTCAGGCCGGAGCGTCGGGTTGCTCCATCGATGCATCCGTTCAATTTATGCAGCGCTTGGGAGAAAAAGAGACGCCGGCGATTGACTGGATGCAACGTGATCAGGTGTTGCATCGCGCTGCGGAATCGTCTGTGTGGGAGGAATCTACATTGTCGGCATTTTGGATGGCACGAAAGGCGGGGTTGGTTCGGGATGATACACTGGTTATAAACACACTGTGCTCAAACAAAGGGGAGTGGGAGTCGCAATCGACGCCTTTGTTTCAAGAAAGTTGGCACAATGAGATGTGGAAGTAAATCCTAATGGACTCATAATCAAGTATGTTGTTCATAGAATCTCGATGCTACAACATTCGGCAAAACGAGGCCTATTGTCCGTGAATTGTGTTAAATAAGCGATGAAGCTTTTTGATGACGCGGGTTAATTCCGTTGTGATTTGTTGGATTTATTAAAAGCTTGCGCTACATTTAGCCCCAATCGAAGTGCGTCTTAACAAAATTTCGCCGCGTTTCGAGTGAGTGAAAAACAGATCGAGTCTTGCTGTATAAGGCTTTAAAGCAAAATCGATCGGTCAGTGTTGAGTCTTGCGTTTACAAATGGCTTGAAAAGTTGAGCCCACCAAATTGTCTGAAAATTCTAACCAAAACCAAATCAAATGTTTAACACGTTTACAAAGTGTTGCAGCATCGTAGCGATGTTCGCGCTTTTCCTTTATTCAGCACCCGCGGCCTTTGGGCAGTGCGATGCCAACGAAGTGACTTTGTCACTGACTTTCGATAGCTACCCAGAAGAGGCAGGTTGGTCGATTACAAACGCTGATGGAGCGGAAGTAGCTTCTGCTGCTGAAGGAGATTATGCATCAGTACCAGACTTTGGAAGTGTTGCTGCCACGGCCTGTTTGGCTGATGGTTGTTACACCCTTGCGATAACTGACGGATATGGTGATGGTGGAACTTCTTGGACTATGACAAACACCAGTGGTGATGACCTTACTTCAGGTGTTGGTGCCGGATTTTCTTCTACTGGTGATTTTTGTGTCGGAGATGTCTTAATACCAGGCTGTACGAACGCGGACGCGATCAACTACAACCCTGAAGCGGGTGAGGACGATGGCTCTTGCGAACTTCCTAGTTGTGATTGGGCTGGCAATTTCTGCTATGAGTCATCTCAAAACTTTGTATCTTATGGTTACGCGGTTGCTCCTGCGGGACAATCAATCTTCTTTTTGATCAATTCAGGTCAAATTGAGGACTATTGGGATCAAATCTATGTGTATGACGGATTGGACTTGGCTACGGCCAACATCTTGTGGTCAACAGGTTTTGAATCTGTAGCGGGTAACCAGGATCTCTCTGGAACGTTTATTGAATCTCTAACCGGTGTTGTCAACATCGTTATGGATTCAGATGGCTCTGGTTCATGCTCGGTCTCAGGTTACACACCAATTGACTGGGTTGCTGCTTGTGCTTTCCCAGGTTGTGTAGATTCTGGCGCTTCGAACTATAGCTCTACAGCTACGGAGGACGATGGTTCTTGTGAGTACGTCGGTTGCACCAACGCGACTGCATGTAACTTTGATCCAGCAGCGACGACTGATGATGGCACATGTGCATTTGAAGCGGTGACTGTAATTATAAATCCTGACAACTATGCTTCTGAGACCTCTTGGGACTTGGTAGATGCTGAAGGGAATATAATCGCTAGCGGCGGTGGCGTTGGTGCTGAACTTTGTGTAAGCGAAACATGCTACACGTTCACGATGTATGATTCATTCGGAGACGGCATGTGCTGTTCTTATGGCAATGGTTCTTATGCGGTTGAAGATGCAAACGGAACGTCACTTGCTTCTGGAGCGCAGTTTGGTTCTAGCGAAGCAAGCGATTTTTGCTTGCCAGCTTTCCCAGGTTGCACGGATGCAGCAGCGTGTAACTATGACGACACAGCAAACTTGGACGACGGCAATTGTGACTACGGTTGCATCGGTTGCATGGACACTTCTGCTGCGAACTATGATCCAACAGCAACTCAACAGAACGATGGTTCTTGTGTTTACTGTGATGCAGGTACGTATGTTATGAATGTTGAGATGTACGACTTGGGTGGCGATGGCTGGAACGGAGCATCATACTATGTAGATAGCTACGACGGTGAGACATCCATCTCTGGAAACTGGGATGAAGCGGATCTTTACGTCGACGGTGTAGGAACAGACTTCCATTGTATTCCTTTGGGATGCTACGTTCTCAGCTCTGGCGGTGGAACTGCTGACAATGAAATCGCTCTGATCGTGACGGACCAATTCGGTACGGTATATGGTGACCAGATTGCATCGAATTACTACGGTGTATTGCCTCCTCCAGTTGGATTCCCAAGCGGTGGTTGGTTTATCGACTTCGGTTTGTTGGGTGGATGTGATTTCGAAGGATGTACAGATGAGAACTGTTTCAACTATAACATTTCGGTTACAGTTGATGATGGATCTTGTATCTGTCCTCCAACGAACAACGCCATCGAGGATGCTGAAGCAGTTACCTGTGGATTACTTTCAAACGGTAACTTGGCCAACGCATCGGATGAAGAAGGTGTTACTGGCTTGTTCCTCGGAACAACAATTACTACGGGAGGTGTATGGTACGAATTCAACTCGGCTTCAGATCAGCAGGTTTTCGCTAACACATGCGATACACCAACTTCAACTTCTGGATTTGCGGATCCTGTAAGTGATACTAAAATGCACGTGTTCCAGTACAACGATGAAGGTGAATTGGAATTGATCGTTGGAAACGACGATGCGTGTGGATTGATGTCAAGTGTAGCGTTCATTGCAACGACAGGTGAAGACTACTACATCTATGTTTCGAAGTACAGTGCATTCAGTACTGGTTCTGAGTTTTTGTTGAGTGTAGAATGTGCTGCTTGTGATGAGATTCCAAGCAATGACTTTTGCGCTGAGGCGACTCCTCAAATCGACAACGTAACCTTTACAGGTACGAACTGCTGTGCGTCACCAACGGCTATTCCTAGCTTTGGAGGTACCAACTATGCGGTTTGGTTCACGTTTAACAGCACGGATGCAGTTTCAGGTGAAGATTTCGATACGTTCTTCTTCGACGCAACGAACCTTACTTCTGGAGACTTGACCTTGACCATTTACTTGGCTGGAGGTGACTGTGACGCTTTGACTACGTATGTAGGTTGCAATTTCACGGGCACTTGTGCTGGTTCAATTGAATCCTTCATCACGTTGGAGCCAAATACAGATTACTACTTTGCTGTAGGTACTACTGACGCTGAAACGTGTGGTGAATTTGAATTCACAACTCAAGGTGTCTTCTTGGGTTGCACGGATGCTGCGGCTGACAACTACGATTCCTTGGCTAACCAAGACGATGGTACTTGCATGTACTCTGAAGTTCCAGAGAATGACTTGTGCGCTGATGCTGCAGATCTTCCATGTGGAGAAGTTGTTACAGGTTCAATGGGTGGTGCCACCAACACAGGATTCCCTGATGTTGTATGTGCTCCTTGTGCTGCAGGTGAGAACGCTGCTTACATCATCGTAGGAGGTGGTTCATGGGATAGCGAAATCACATGGTCTTTGACGGATGCTGAAGGCACTGTCTTCGAAGGTGCTGCTACAACAGGCCAGTGGGCTTGTGGTATGGCTGAAGGTGACTTCACATTCGTAGGTGTTGACTCGTATGGCGATGGATGGAACGGTGCAACTGCAACGATCTATTTCAACGGAAACGAAGTTTTGGCAGGAGTAACATATGCTGGTACAGGTGGTTCTACTACTGGAACAGCTGCTGAAGACGGAACATCAGAATTGACGTTCCCAGCATATGAAGGTGTGTGGTACACGTTTGCCGGAACCGGCGAATTGCACTCGATTAACACGTGTGGTTCTGTGATTGACACGCGATTGCATGTCTATAGCTCGGCTACAGCTGACTGTGGAGACTACTCGTGTGTGAACCAGGTAGACGGCTCAGTTGCGATCAGCGACGGAAGCTTCGACACTTGTGGTTTCTTTGATCAAGATGACGCAGCTGTTCAGTTTGTTTCGGATCCTGCTATGACTTACTATGTATATGTCGGATACGACTTGGATGGTATTTATGATGGTGGTGGTTCGTTCCAAATTGAAATGGAGTGTGAAGAAGCTATCTATGGTTGCTTCGTTGACGTTGCTTGCAACTACAACCCTGAGGCGAACATTGATTCTGACGATTGTGAGTACACTTCATGTGCTTGTGATGCCAACCCTAACGGAGTTGCTTTGGTCATCAACATGTATGATGCATTCGGTGACGGATGGACAGGTGGTAACAGCGGTTCTACTGGTGGATACGAAGTATTCGATGCAGCGGGTAACAGTGTTACTGCCGGTGCGATTGATGATGCGATGTTCATCATTGACGAAGACAACTACGACGGAGCTGAATTTGGTCTGGACGTATTGTGCTTAGATCCAGGTTGCTACTCTTATGCCTTCACTGGAGCATTCCTTTGGTCTGAAGAGCAGTCTTGGAGTGTAACAGATGGAACAAACACATTGGCTGAAGGCGGTGCCGCTGGAAGCTTGGTGACAGAATCTTATCCATTCGGATTGGGTGATGTAACATGTGGCTGTATGGAAGAAGTTGCTTGTAACTATGACCCTGAGGCTACAGACGAGAATGGTACTTGCGAGTACGAAACTTGTGCTGGTTGTATGGACGTAACAGCGTGTGATTTTGACCCTGAGGCGACCATTGAAGACGGTTCTTGCTGCTATGGTTCATGCATCACGATCACGATGAATGATTCGTTTGGTGATGGCTGGTCTGGTTGTGATGTTCACATCACGGACTTGGACGGCAACACAGTAATCCAGACGTCTTTGACTGAAGGCAGCTTTGCTGAAGAAACGTATTGCTTGGCTGACGGATGTTACATCTTGACATCAGGTGATGATGTCTTCAACAGTGAGCCATCTTGGTCCATTACCGGAGTATTCGGTGGTGTGATTACCGGTGGTGAGCTATACGGTCCTGCATACGTTTCGACGGGTGGTCAGAACTGTATCGAAGGTTGCGATATTGCTTGTGCATGTAACTATGATGACACAGCGAACATCCTCGACCTTGAAGATTGCATCTTCGATGATTGTGCTGGTTGTACCTATGCTGATGCATCAAACTATGATGCCAACGCAGGTAATGACGACGGGTCTTGTGAATTCGATCTTTCGAATCCTTGTCCTGCTGACTTGAACGAAGACGGTTCTGTAACTACGGCTGACTTGCTCCAATTCTTGGGTGCATTCGGTACGATTTGCGAATAAGCTTCTGATCAATACGATCTTTATGGAAAGGGCCCAGCGTTTGCTGGGTCCTTTTTTTATAGACATTATTTTAGCTTTTGCGTGAAGATGTATTCGGGTCATGCTTCGCGATTATTCAGAATGAATTGAGCTGGGTAGAGTTTGTTTGTAGAGCTGAGGATAGGAATCCATATTTTACTGATGCTGAGAGGGTCAAGCGTTAGGTTGTATCGGTTAAAAGCTATATTTTTAAATAACCTCTGAATTGAAGCTGACACGGACTATCTGTGCGTCATGCTGCATTTCGTATTTACTGAACGCCTTCACGTCCTTTTGAATGAGAATGGCAGAACTTCTTGGCTTCAGAAGTCATGCTTGTTTTGCGTTGCTGTAATGCTTCCTTTTTTAGGTTTGACACAGTTGGTAGAAGTATCGGATGCCTTGATGATTCAAACAGATCACACAGGAGGATACTTGGGTACAGGATTGAGCTTTGCTGATTTCAATGGGGACGGGAAAGACGACCTGAGTTTTGGCCATCACAATGGTTTACTTCGATTTTATGAAGGCACAGGTATGGGCTTTGAAGAAATAGAGCTTCAGCTAGAGTTTCCTGCAGTAGAGTCCAAGGCGATTTTGTGGGCTGATATTGACAACGACGGAGATCAAGACTTGTTAGTGACCTGCCGGTTGGCCCCGAATAAGATCTATATCAATCAAGGCAACCTTGCGATGCTTGATGTGAGTGCGTCGTGTGGCATAGCCCAAGACAACCGTAGGAGCTTTGGTGCGTGTTATGGAGATTACGATAATGACGGCTTACTTGATTTGTTCATAGCAAATTATTCTTACTCGTCAGACCTGCCTGGAAATGAGTTGTATCGAAACTTGGGTGGAGGCTTGTTTCAAGATGTCACCTCTGACATGGGTTTGGGGGGCGATTGGCTCCAATCCTTCCAAGGACAATGGATGGACCATGACCGCGATGGGACATTGGACTTGCACGTCATTCGAGACCGCGAGATTTATCCGAATCTATTCTATCAAAATAGCACGGTCAATGGTGAAGGTCAATTTCAAGAAATAGCGAGTGAGATCGGTTTGGATGTCGGGATCAATTGCATGTCAACGAGTCCCTGTGATTTCGATCGCGATGGTGATCTAGATCTTTTTGTAAGCGGAGGGATTGAAGGCAATGTTTTTTTTGAGAACAATGGAGTGGGTGCATACTTCCTGAATGACAACCCGGACCTTGTAATGAATGAAACGTGTTGGGCTGCGAGTTGGATGGATGTTGATTGCAATGGCTGGGAGGATTTGCATGTCACGACAGGAATTGCAGCCTTCACGAACTACCCAAGTGTGCTTTTTCAGTATCCCAATGCGTATGACGCACTTTTCATGAATGAAATGGGCGGATTGTCCGCCGAAGACGGCACGTTTGATGAGAGTTCGTCTCTTGGCTTTTCCACGGCTACAGGGGACTTTAATCAAGACGGGTTCCCCGACTTGGTTTCTCATAGTATTGGTGAGACGGCTAAGGTTTGGAGCGGCACACCCAATGAGAACGGTTGGATTAAAATTCGACCCGTAGGCACCTTGAGCAACCGGGATGGTGTAGGAACCAAATTGGAGCTCTGGATCGATGGTGTTCCGTTTTACCGTGAGACGTACTGCGGAGAAAATTATCTCGGTCAAAATAGCCGTTGGGAGCACTTTGGTTTGGGCGTTGAGACGGAGGTTGATTCAATAGAGGTCCAATGGTCCTCAGGAATTGTGGACGTTTACCATACGGTCTCGGCGAATCAGAGTATAGTAATCACAGAAGGAGAGACAGGGACTCAATGTCAAGGCAGTTGCGCAGGGTGCACGTACACAGTTGCGTGCAACTATGACGCGGACGCTCAAGACGATGACGGCTCTTGTGAGTTTTCCTGTTGGTTCGATGACAATGTGTGTGCAAACGGCACTGTGTGGAATGAGACGATGCAGCAATGCGTTGAGAATTGTCCGTCAGACGTGGATGGGGACGGCGTCGTCAATATTGAAGATTTATTGCTGCTGCTTTTGTCTTTTGCGACATGGTGTCCCAATTGAATTTCACGCGTGATTTCGTATTGTTAGCTGGCTGTTTGTTTTTATAAGTTAGGTATTATCAATGGAATAGGTTATTTTTAAGTACCTCGCTAGGGGTGGCCTCATTCGTTTTATTTGCGGTGTATGTTACAAGTCTTTGCTCCTTCTACAGTGAACTTCATCTTGAACGGGTTGAAACGCGTTCCGTCGCTTTTGATGGGAGGTTGGCTTGTTGTATCCCTCATTCTTCCCGTATCGGGTTGGACCCAATTCAACGATGTCAGCAATCAAATGGATCTTTTCACGGACCACACAGGGGGGAATTGGGGAGCTGGAATGAGCATGGCGGATTTCAATGGTGACGGCCTGGATGATTTGAGTTTTGCTCATTATGGTGGGGTTTTGAAATTCTTTGAAGGAAACGGAACGGGCTTTACTGAGTTGGTCTTGAACATGCCGACCTATTTCAATGAGGCGAAAGGCATTTTATGGGCGGACATAGACAACGACGGTGATCAAGACTTATTTGTAACGTACAGGTTGGCCCCCAACCGGTTGTATCGAAATGACGGCGAAATGACGCTCGTTGACATCAGTGATGTATGTGGCATCGCACAGACAAATCAACGGAGCTATGGCGCTAGTTTTGGTGACTATGATAAGGATGGATTGCTGGATTTGTTCGTAGCGAATTACGTGCTCAGCCAGGATTATCCTCACAATGAACTCTACCATAATTTGGGAGGGGGACTGTTTGAAGATGTCACGTTGGACACTCCAATGGGAGAGGTCGTGGATAACAGTTTTCAGGGACATTGGGTCGACTTCAATGAGGATGGCAATCTTGACCTGCACTTAATTCAAGACCGCCTGTGTTTTGAGAATAGGTTCTACGAGCAGGTTGATGGCGTATTTACGGAAGTAGCAAATGAAAGGGGACTGGATTATGCGATCAATTGCATGTCCACGTCGGTAGCGGATTATGACCGCGACAATGATTTGGATTTGTACTTGGCGGCGGGCTTATTCGAAGGCAATTTTCTACTAAACAATACCGCGGGTTCTTTTACTCCGCATCAAGTGGAAGAAGGGGACAGTACAGATTTGCATTTGACCTCCTGGGCGGCGAATTGGTTTGATGCGGACAACGACGGGTGGGATGACTTGCATGTGGCGACGGGGTTTAGTGTTTACTCACAGTACCCTCAAGTGTTCGCTCAATATCCAGACGTTCCCAATGCTTTCTATTGGAATTCAGAGGGCGTCTTTTCTCAGGATACAGCAGCAATCTTTCAAACGAATCAGTTGTCGTTTGCGACGGCTGTTGGAGATTACAATGGGGATGGCTTCCCTGACCTGGTCTCGCACAGATTTGGTGAGTATGCTCAAGTTTTAGAAGGGATCCCGAATCAGAATAAATGGCTCAAGGTGTCTTTGGTCGGAGTAGAGAGCAATCGGGATGGTATAGGGGCAAAAATCCGAGCTTACTCGAATGGGGAAGTGACGTACCGCATGACATTTTGCGGTGAAAACTACATGGGGCAGAATAGCCGGTGGGAGACCTTTGGTCTAGGGACAGAGATTACTCTGGATTCGCTGACCGTGCATTGGCCTTCCGGTATTGTCGATCACTATTATGATGTCTTGTCCTTGCAGAGCTTGGTGCTCATCGAAGGAGCTTCCATTGAACCGAGTCCTTGTCCTAGTTTGGATGCTGGCTGCTTTGGTTGCACCTATGTTGAAGCGTGTAACTTCAACGATGAGGCCACCGCCGATGACGGGTCCTGTGATTTCAGTTGTTTTGACGGTAGCATAAGCTGTGGTGAAGGAACGGTGTGGGACGCGTTGATCGGCCAATGTGTAGCGGGACCGGTAAGTGATTGCCCATCGGATATCAATGAGGATGGCGTCGTGAATACGGCAGATTTGTTGTGGTTTTTAGCTCAATTCGACGTCCAATGTCCAGAATGAAATCCCCCTTTCATTTGGCAACAAAAGGGATTCTTTCGCTATCCGAAAGCACCTTGATGACACAATTGCTGCTGGCTTTGGTGTTTTTGCCGAGTCTTGCGTTTTCACAGTTGGTTGACGTCAGCAGCCAGTTGGCGTTGGAAACGAATCACTTTGGAGGGTATTTGGGTGCGGGTGTGAGCTTTGTAGATTTCACGGGTGATTACATCGACGACCTGACCTTTGCCAATTTTGAAGGCGACTTGAAGTTTTATCAAGGCACGGGAGCGGGGTTTATTCCTGTCGACCTCAACTTACCAAGTCATCCCTATGAGGCCAAGATGGTGCTTTGGGGTGACATCGACAATGACGGAGATCGGGATTTGTTTGTCGGGTATCGATTGGCTCCGAATCGCTTCTATCTCAACAATGGAAATGCGGGTTTCACTGAAATTGCCAGTGCATCAGGGTTGGATCAATATCCTTCCAAAAGTTACGGGGCGGCTTTCGGAGATTACGATACGGATGGCTTTTTGGATTTGCACATATCAAACTATACGTCTGCAACGGATGATGTGCCGTTCAATGAATTCTATCGAAATTTGGGCAGCTTGAGTTTAGGGAATACCATCTTTTCAGATGTGGCTGAAGAGGAAGGTGTGACTGAATTTGGAATCCAGAGCTTTCAAAGTGTGTGGGTGGATTTCAATGAAGACGATTTACTTGATTTGCACATCATTCGAGATCGTACGATCTATGCGAATCAGTTCTACGAACAGCAGCCTCCGAATGCCATGAGTGCTTTTGAGGAAAGTGCGAGTGATTTTGGCCTGGATATCATGATCAACTGCATGTCAGGTTCGGTTGCTGATTTCGATCACAATGGGTACCAGGATATTTATTTGACGGCGTTTGCTGAAGACGGAAATTGGCTGCTCTTGAATGATGAAGGTGATTTTTCCATTGAGCATCCGGATTTAGACTTCACGCCAAATGACAGTGTCCAAGTCAACGATGTGTGTTGGGGAGCAAATTGGTTGGACGTTGACAACAATGGCTACGAAGATTTGCATGTTGCCACAGGGTTCAGCGTGTTCACGAATTATCCGGAAGTGATGTCGGTTTATTCAGACCACCCCGATCGGCTTTTTTACAATGATGGAGGAGCTTTTACGACCGCGGGGTCGGATTTCTCAGACAACAATGTTTTGTCCTTTGCCACGGCTGTGGGTGACTTCAATATGGATGGTTTTCCCGACTTGGTCTCAAACCGTGTTGGTCAATATGCTCAAATGCTGCAAGGAACTCCCAACGAAAACCATTGGATCAAAGTGACGACGGAAGGCACTGTGAGCAATTATGATGGAATCGGAGCGAAGATATATGTGTGGGCAGACGGAGAAATGCAATACCATGTCCGATTCGCAGGTGAAAGTTACCTTGGGCAGAACAGCGCGTGGGAGCACTTTGGTTTGGGCAGTGCAATGGCAATCGATTCTGTAGTGGTAGCCTGGCCTTCAGGAATTGTCAATGCGCTCTACGATGTGGCTTTGGATGAGCACATCGTTGTGATCGAAAACGGCGGCTTTTTCTATCCTTTCACTGCGGACTGTCCTGAGCCTTGTTTGGGCTGTACGTATGAAGAGGCTTGCAACTACAATGACGTGGCCATGGAGGATGACGGCAGTTGTGATTTTAGCTGCCATACCGACCCTGGGATGTGCGGTTTTGGGACCGTATGGGATGCTGATTTATTGCTATGTGTTCTGTTGCCAACTGATGACCCGTGTCCAAACGATTTAAACGGTGATGGCAACATCACAATTGGAGACTTGCTCATTCTTTTAACAGCCTTCAACCAGCCTTGCCCTTGATGGGAGATTTCAAGGAGTTGGAGAAGGTAAGTGCTGATCAAGCAATAGAACAGCTGCTGCAAATGTTGCCGCACCAAGCTCCAACTCGCGTTTGTGTACGTTTTCGAAGACATCTTGAGCGCTGTGATGGAAATCAAAATACCGCTGGCCATCAGGGCTCAGCCCTACCAAAGTTGGTCGTGGAGTCAATTCTTTGAGGGGAGAGATGTCAACGCCAGCACCTCCGCGTCTGAATTGATGAATGTTGTACGGGTCAAATAAATCGGTCCACGTTCGCATAAGTGTGGTGACATCATCGGAAGCGTCGATGCGAAAGCCACGTGGAACAAATCCACCGGCGTCGGATTCCAAAGCTGCGATGTGGACCCGATCGGTCTCCTCCATTTCCTCGCGCGCCTTCTCAGCATAGGCAATGCCTCCTCGATTTCCATTTTCTTCGTTGATGAACAGAACAAACCGCAATGTGCGTCTCGGTTCATACCCGATGGCCTTGAGAAGGCGAAGCACCTCCAAGGTGTGGACTACCCCAGCGCCGTCGTCATGAGCGCCTTCTCCGATGTCCCAAGAATCCAAATGTCCTCCAAGGGTGATAATCTCATCGGGCAATTCGGTCCCATACCAGGTCCCGATGACGTTGCCTTGTTCCACATCTTCAAACGCTTCACAATCCATTTCTAGACGTATTTCCAATTCGGGATTTGCTTGAACGGCCTTTGCCAACCAGGCAGCATCTACAGTTGAGATAGCAGCAGCGGGGATTTTAGGGATGTCGTCCTGGTAGCGCATCGCTCCCGTGTGAGGAAGTGTATCCAACGCGTGGGTCAACGAACGCACCAATGCACCAATGGCTCCAACATCCGCTGCAGCGCTGGCTCCGTTGCCACGCTGATCATAGGCGCCTCCATAAGCCGATCCCGTATTGATTTGAACAGGGTCCATGGGCCGGTTAAACAAAACGATACGTCCCTCCGTTTCATGGGAGGGCAACTCCTTTAATTCCGATAAGCGCTTAACGACGGTTACGTTGGCGATTATCTCAGTATTTGAGGGAGTCCCAACCGAACCTCCCAATGCCGTGACGTGCAGTTTCTTGCTTTCGCCATTGCCCCAATGGGCTGTTGCGTTGGCCACGTTTCCTCGCGTCCAATGCGGCACCATGACAGGCATAATGCGGACATCATCAGCTCCATACAACCGCATCACTTCTGCGCCCCATGCCATGGCCTTTCCGGCACTTTCGGAACCGCTCAAACGGTGGCCAATGTCTTTCGTGAGTGTCCGGAGGTTTTCGTAGGCCTCCCCGTTGAGCAAGACCTCATCATATAGGCTTCGAATGTTCAAGCTGTCAGTGGATTCGGAGGGGGATTGTCCGAAAGCTGCAGAGGAAATGAAAGCCCCTGCACAAAGAAGATACATCGTTCGCATGACCGAAAAGTAGAACAAAAAAGGAGCGCATGGTAGCCTGGAGTTTATCTACTATCAGCTGCTCGCTATCCTTAACTTTGTAGCGTTGGTACTCACCCATTCAAACTCAATCCATGCGCCACAACTTGTCAGAGGTTAATGATTTGATTCGCGACCGGAGAAGCTTATCACCGGAGAAGTTCTCGGGGAGAAAAGTGCATCGTGAAATTGTGGAACTGGCGCTGACCAATGCGACCTGGGCACCAACGCATGGCATGACCCAGCCGTGGAGGTTTACGGCATATGTGGGTGAAGGAATGCGGGCCATTGGTCCGAAGCTCTCTCATTGGTACAAGGTGGCCTCAGGAGATGCCTTTTCAGCATCGAAATTCGAAAAACTCGAACGAAGAGGCGAGCGTGTTTCGGCGATGGTGGTGATCGGTATGGTTCCCGACGTGACGGGCCGAATTGGTGAGCAGGACGAAATGTTGGCTGTAGCATGTGCCGTGCAAAACATGTACCTGACGTGCACAGCGCATGGCATAGGCGGTTTTTGGTCGACTCCCCAATTCATTCATCTGGCTGAGGTGAGGGAATTTGCTGGATTGCCAGCCAACGGGCAGGTATTGGGATTCTTTTACATGGGATACCCCGAAGAATCATGGCCTGTGAGCCATCGGAAGCCTTTGGAGTATGTGACCCAATGGGTGGATCAAGCGCCTTCAGAAGGCTAGGGTAGGATCAGCCTAAATTCCAAAGCGAACGCCGCTTGGCCCATATAGAGTCGAACATCGGCGGTTTCCAATTGCCGCGTCCAAGTGGCTTCTCCCCAGCGGTTGGCATTCCACTCTCTCCAAAACATGACTCCGAGATAAACGCCAGGCCGCTTTCGCGCAGGGCCCAAGCGCTGGGTCGGTAGAATTTCCCAGCCCAGTTCTACGCGCAATGGCAAAGTGGCTCGGTGTTGGCGGTTTTCTTCAATCAAGTAGTCGCTGTAGATCGGTCCCTCGGATTGGGATCCGGTGGTAAAGGCATCACTCAACAGATAGTCGAAACTCAATCCAGCTGCCGCCGTCAATAAAGATCGATCGTTGATTTGAACATGTGTGCGCGCTAAAAGAGGTATCCGATAGCGAGATGTTCTTAAAGACAAGGTGTCTGATAATGGAGTGCCCGGTGGTTCTTGTGGATTGTCAAACCCAGGGTGAAAAATCAAGGACCAATCAGAGGTGTAGCGGACCGTTTCCAGTCCGGTTTCAATGCTCCAAGCTGAGGGAAACCGACGCAACAAGCGCACGCCAAAACTGCTTCCTCCGGTTGGTGTCCACTCCAGATCGAGACCATCTTCAGAAACGGTAACGGGCTCAGCGCCCAACGCTTCGATTGGGGTGAGCCAGGTCGTGGATACGGCGATTTGCCAGTCGTTTCCATTTGGCATGGTCTGCGCTTGAGCACGCTGTGTCCAAGCTCCAGCAAGAGCGAAGAGAATAACTGCCAAGGTGCCAATGAGGAGGCTCCATCGGACACCGGACACCGGAATGAACTTATCTCGAAATTCAGCATGCACCAAGTGATTCGCTTCCAAGGCCTTTTTGAAATAATCACGGTGTACGCCAAAGAGCCATTCATTGCGGCCGGTTGAGTGACCTTCCGCAGTTTCGAGATGTTTTTCATGGACGATCCCTAAATCGTTCAAACGATTTTCAAAGGCATTGGCGTGCAGCTCTTCCCCAAAGGCAAAGACATAGTACCGGTTGTCTCCCGGGTGTGTGAAGTAATTTGTCCAACGCATATCACGTCTTATTGTGGCAGAAAGATAAAGCTATTCAACGCAAAGGGCCCAAGTGCAGTGTTGCGCTTGGGCCCTTTTCTCACTCGATGTTTGCGTTCACTCGGGTCGAGCCTCAATGTGAACCGTCAAGTCAATATCGTTGTAGATGAGCTTATCGCCAAGGTCTGAAAACCACTTGTCAGATCGAAATCGAACATCGAAATCAGAACGGTCGAATGTCAATGTGCCATCGACGATAATGTCATCGCCATCCTTTTGCAAGGTGATTGGAAAGCCAACCGGTTGCGTGATGCCTTTAATCGTCAGTTTACCCACTGCTACGGATTCAGTTCCCTTTGTTTTGACCGCCTCTACAGCGAGCAATGCGTAGGGATGTTGCTCAGTACCAAAGAAATCATCGGATTTCAGGTGGCCTTCGAGTCGTTCTTTTCCTCCTTCGTCCAAATCGGTACAATTGATGCTATTCATGTTGATACCAACAAATGCGGAACCGAATGCATTGTTTAGAATGCTGATGCTTCCTTTGTGGAAGCCAATGTCACCGGTGTGACTTGATCCTGAGGCTTCTTTCCCAACCCAATTGCACGTGCTTGTGCCGTTGTCAACGATGTATTTGCCATCAGAAAATGAAAGCGTCGATACGACCTTGATTTCTCCCGTTTCTTCAGGCTTGGCCTCAGCGATACTTTCTGTAGTGGCTGGTTGGTTGCAAGAGAGCAATGCACCGGCAACTAAAAAGGCAGAGAGGCTTGAATAATTAAAAAACTTCATGAGGCGGAATTTGAATGAGATGATAAGAATCGGAAGCAAACTGTTTTGCGAACCGCGAAGGTAACCGCATTGCCTACTCAGCAATTGCGTTTCACAAACGCTAACAACTCATTGATTAGTTATTTTGAAGAGCGATTTTGACGAAGCGAGAAATGATTTTTCCGTCGGCTTGACCAGACATGGCAGCATTTGCCGCTCCCATCGCCCGACCCATATCAGCCATGGTTGTCGCTCCCATCTCAGCGAGGATGGTTTTGACGCGTTGCTCAATTTCCTCTTCACTGAGTTGCTGGGGCAGGTAAGCCTCAATAACGGAGGCTTGTGCTCTTTCCTCTGCTTCAAGATCAGGCCTTCCTTGTTCCGCGTATAAGGTCGCTGTTTCGGTGCGCTGCTTGTACAATTTGTTCAAGATGGCCATGGCTTTGGCATCTTCAATCGCGTCGCCGTCAACACCTGTTTTGGTGGCTTCGAGCATAAGCTTACTCTTGACGTCTCGAAGTGCAGATAGACGCACCTTGTCTTTGGCACGCATGGCATCTTTGATGCCATCAGATATGGTGGTGTATAGGGACATGATCAATCGACGTTATCGTGTAGAAATGGATTGTCGTTGCGCAATTCGATGTGGCTTTCGCCCTCTTCATCGATGGTTTCGCTCAGATTGAAACGGCTCACTTTTGAAGTTGAAGAATGGTCCACGTCATCCAGGACGACATGACGACGCTTGAATGCAGGTTCAGCTTCCAAGTCGGCTAGTCCCCCTGGAGTTTTTAATTTCCGGGTGTATTGCTGGATGCGTTGTGTGCGGTTGACATGGGTCTTGGCGGCATCAGCAGGGGCAGTGTATGCCGGTTTAGCACTGGGTTTTGGCTCTTCAGTGTCACGGGAAATTCCAGTGAAGGAAAGAGGTGGAGTGATCGGCGCGTCGGGTGTTTTGACCGGTTCTGACTTCTCCAGGAAGTTGATCCCTTCCAAGTCAGGAGTGTCAGAAGTCAAAGGCAAAGGGTCGCTGTCTAACGTGTACACAGTGATTTCTGGCGTTTCGTTACCAGGATTGGGAGCAATGGAAGGAGCCGTATCGTCCATTTCTTCCTCCTTTTTGATCAATTGAAAATGCAATCCTGAATCATCCTCTGTGCTGTGGTCTCCCGTGTCTTCGACGCCCACAAAATCAAAGGTGTCCGTTTCATCCTGTGACGCGACGGCTTCCGTTGCTTCTGTTGAACGCAAGTAGGGCTCACGGTCTTGAGGTTCCTGTGCTTGCTGTTGTACCGGTTGGATGGGCGTTTTTACTTCGCGGTCTTCATCCAAATGCATGATTTTCTTGGGAGCAGCCACGCGTGCAGAACTGTCCAGGTCTTGTC
The DNA here is from genome assembly GCA_913041135.1 of uncultured Flavobacteriales bacterium. GTDB lineage: Bacteria > Bacteroidota > Bacteroidia > Flavobacteriales_D > Sanyastnellaceae > UA16. Next base: position 12,912 of record CAJWIF010000006.1, on the reverse strand, counting down.
CTTTAAAGCCGGTCGCAATGACAGTGACACAGAGATCATCTTCAAGCGAAGCATCCACACCATATCCCCAGATTACCTCAGCGGATTGTCCAGCGGAATCTTGAATGATGTCGGTGATTTCCATAATCTCGTCCATCAAGATTTCCTCCGTACCGAATGTGATATTGAGCAAGACGAAGTTCGCCCCTGTAATGTCGCAGTCATTGAGTAGTGGTGACTCAAGCGCTTCGCTTACAGCCTTGCTCGCGCGCCCTTCTCCTGAGGCAACGCCGGAACCCATGATGGCACGACCTGAGTTGCGCATAACGGTATTGACATCGTTCATGTCCACATTGATTTCTCCAGTCAATGTGATAACTTCCGCAATGCCTTTGGCAGCTGTGCACAAGATCTCGTCTGCGTTGGCAAATGCTTTTCTGATGGTCAGGTTGCCGTACAATTCCCGCAATTTGTCATTGCGAATGATGAGCAAGGTGTCCACGGCGTCGCGCATCTCAGCGAGACCTTTGTTGGCTTGATCTGTTCTTCGTCTTCCTTCAAAAAGGAAGGGGACGGTGACGATGCCGACTGTAAGAATGTTCATCTCACGCGCAGCTTGCGCGATCACGGGGGCCGCACCCGTTCCGGTGCCTCCGCCCATTCCTGCTGTGATGAAGACCATGCTGGTATCTTCACCAATCAATTCTTTCACGTCGTCCAAGGATTCGATAGCGGCATTGCGGCCAACTTCAGGCAATGATCCGGCGCCTTGTCCTCGAGTGAGCGTTGCTCCCAATTGGATTTTTACGGGCACTGGACTGGCATCCAAAGCTTGTGCATCGGTATTGCAAACGATGAAGTCGACCCCGGTTATGCCGCGGTTGTACATCGTGTTAACGGCATTTGAACCGCCGCCGCCGACTCCAATGACTTTAATGGGAGCATGCGAAATAGCCTTTGAATCTGGTGGGTTGTTGTGATCGTTCATGAATGGAGAATTCAGGGAATGAGATGTTCTTTAATACAGGAAGGATTCAGTCTTCCTCTTCTTCTTCGACGAAGTAATTTTTGAGCTTGTCAATAAGCCGCATGTGTTGAGACTTTTCGGCATCCTTCCGGATATCGTCGGCCTTGATGGAGTCGCTTTTAGGAGCTAAGCGATCGTATCCTTTGATGACGAGACCAACTCCCGTTGCGAAACTAGGGGCAGTGGCTTGCGCGTCAGGAGCTTCGGCGAGGTGTTCACTCGGATAGCCAACGCGGCAGTCCAATCCAGTGACGTATTGAAAAAGTTGGGTGACGTGACGCAACTGCGAACCGCCACCGGTCAGGACGACTCCGCCAATCAGTTGATCGGAAAAACCAGAATTTCTGATTTCAAAGTGAACATGCTCGATGATTTCAGTCATGCGCGCTTCGATGATGGCAGCAAGATTTTTCAGGCTGATCTCGCGAGCGTTGCGTCCTTGCAAGCCAGGAATACAGACGATTTCATTGTCTTTCATCTCGGTGGAGATGGCCGATCCAAAGCGCTGCTTGAGTTGTTCCGCTTGTTTTTTCATGATGAGGCATCCTTGGCGGATGTCTTCAGTCAGTACGTTGCCTCCAAAAGGAATAACCGCGGTGTGCCGAATGATTCCATCTTGAAAAATGGCAATGTCAGTGGTACCGCCACCAATGTCGACCAAAGCGACACCGGCTTCTTTCTCTTCCTCGCTCAAAACAGCGGCTGATGACGCCAAGGGCTCCAAGATCAATTGATCGACTGTAAGATTGGCCTTTTGAATGCAGCGATAGATGTTGCGGATAGCTGCAATCTGGCCGATGATGAGGTGAAAGTTGGCTTCCAATCGAATACCGCTCATGCCCACAGGCTCTTTGATGCCTTGCTCGTTGTCAACAGTGTATTCCTGAGGAAGCACGTGCAGGATTTCTTCGCCAGGCTGCATGACTTGCTTGTACATATCCTGAATCAGTGCTTGGATGTCCTCGTTGCTGATTTCGGACTCCAGGTCATCGCGGGTTCGCTGTCCGCGTGTTTGCTGACTCTTGATGTGCTGCCCTGCAATCCCTACGTTGACGACTTCAATGGCGACGCCAGATGTGCGTTCCGCTTCATCGATGGCCTTGCGGATTGATTCGACGGTGCGTTCGATGTTGGCAACGACGCCTCGTGACACACCAACTGACTCACTTTTTCCGTAGCCAAGGATTTCAATTTTTCCATGTTCGTTGCGACGGCCTACGAAGCAAGCAATTTTGGTTGTTCCGATATCGAGTCCGACGACCAATTCGTCATTGTGGGCTTGTTCTTCCATGTCCATTGTATTGCGTTGACTTAATAATAGCGTTGAGCCACTACCTGGCCTGCAAAGGCCAAGTTGATGCGTTGGTATTCGTTCAAATTGCCTCTACGGATTTGCTCCCGGTAGAAGGTCAATAGATTGTTCAATTTTGAATCGAGTTGGGAGGTATCGCCCAAGGCAATGCGGGCTCCTCCAATCCGAGGGATGATTTCCAACCCTCCGTTGTCGGTGACTTGCACTTGGTCAATGAAGGCGGACCACAGGGGATCTTGGCAGGTTGACTGAATCAAGGAGAACGCGACGGATGCGTGTTCCAAGGATTGTGCATGGATGATGGGCACCCGTGCAGTGAAGTACGGAGACAAGGGGAGGGCGTCTCCTTCGGTGTCTATGTACACATCAGGTTCGTCTGGACCGGTGTGCAACCGCGCGACCGGTTCTTTTTGTGAAACACGTACGTGTAAAATCCGGTCGAGACCGGGATAGACCTCTACGTGATCGACTGCTGGAATGGAGTGAACCCATGCGTCCACTTGCTGGAGTGATACGGATTCAATCCAAGATCCTTGGATGCTGTCTTGTGCAAGGATGGCATCACGGACACCTGCAACATCGACAAAGAACATGCCTTTGATCTCATCCACATCCACATCCAATCCGAGGTAGGTCACTTCCTTCTCCGCGTGCAACGCAAACCCAACCAATGTTCCGGTAGTCCCCAAGAGGAGGATGGACATGGCGATGGGCAGGAGGCGTTGAATCATGGAGAGGGCGTTGTCTTTATTTTTTTGAATCGATTTCCATCCTCCAGAAGCCACTGTTTCACTGGGATTACACTCCGGTCGATGTCTCCGGCTCCCAATGTCATCAGCACTTCAGGTGGATGCGCTTTCAAGCAATCGAATATCCGTTCGGAATCGATGAGATGTTTGGTGGGGTTCGGGATGTTTTCAAACAGCGTTTGTGAATCGATTCCCGGAATGGGCTTTTCCCTTGCCGCATAAATCGGAAGTAAAATGACGCGATCCAGTTGACTCAAAACAGCTCCAAAATCGACAAGATGATCGCGTGTTCTGCTATAAAGATGGGGTTGAAAAATGCCCGTTATTTCTTTGCCTGGATGCTGCGCTCGGGCAGCTTCAATGGCCGCATTCAATTCTGAAGGATGGTGAGCGTAATCATCGATGTACACGCCAAATTCTTCTCGAATGTGGTAGGTGAATCGCCGGTTGATGCCTTTGAACGTTCTTAGTCGTTGCAAGCAAATGTGCATCGGAGCGCCTGCTCGATGTGCCAAAGCAAGTGCGGCCAAGGCATTGGATACGTTGTGAAGTCCGGGCATTGGAAAGGTCACGCCTTCCATCCATTCAGAGCCCAATTTGACGTCTGCCGTCCAGACACCTTTGTGGACACGAGGAGCCACTGCAGCATAGGTCCAGTGTTCGGAGTCTTTGCGGTTGGAAGCAATGCCGTAGCGTTCATTTTCTTCGCCAACCCAATCGACGTCAGCATGAATCAGACATCCTTGACTGACTTGGCGGGAGAACGAGAGAAAGGCCTCTTGGAAGGCTTTTTCGCTGCCATACACATCGAGGTGGTCAGGGTCCAAGCTGGTGATCACGGCATGTTCGGGGTGTAGATGGAGAAAACTGCGGTCAAACTCGTCCGCCTCTACAACGGTCCAAGGAGCGCCGTCATTCAGGTAAAGATTGGACTCAATCCCCGTGGCAACTCCCCCGAGAAAGGCATTGCATTTACCGGGACAGCCGTCCAACAAGTGGGCGAGCATGGCTGTTGTTGTGGTTTTCCCATGGGTGCCAGCAACGGCTAGAGTGGGGGTTTCCTGTGCAATGTGCCCGAGCAGTTCGCTGCGCTTGATGATACGGACTCCCCGCTCCTCAAAAGTTTGGTGATGAGGGTGGTCCAAGGAAACTGCGGGCGTGCGGATCACTAAAATGGATGCTGGAGGGAGCGAGGCGATGTCTTCAGGCACCAAGTTCTGATTGTAGTAGACTTCAATGCCTTCGGCTTCCAAAGCAGCGGTTATATCCGAATGAACGCGATCATATCCTGCAACACGGATCGCATGTTTGCGATTTAAGTAGCGTGCGAGAGCACTCATTCCTATGCCTCCAATGCCGATGAAATACGCGGTGGAAATGGAATTCAATTGCATAGCAAAAACTCACAACTCAATGAGTGATTCAATGGCATCCACAACACGAGCCGCGGCATCTGGTCGAGCAGATTGTTGTATTGACTTTGACATCAACTGGCTTTTTTCCGTGTCTTCAAGCAGGTTTTTTAAAGCATCTCCCAATTGTTCCACTACATGTTGGTCCTTGAGTAAAATGGCTCCCCCACGTTCACTGAGGGATTCCGCATTGCGGGTTTGATGGTCTTCAGCGACAAATGGAGAGGGCACCAAAATAGTGGGCTTTCCTACCAACGCGAGTTCGGCAATGGACATGGCGCCAGCTCGGCTTGCGATCACGTCAGCGGCTGCATAGGCCCAATCCATGCGGTCAATGAATCCATGGCAGCGAATCTGGTCGGAGGCCGCAGTTGTATGTGATTCCAACCACGCTTTGCAGGTGGTTTCGTAACGTCCGCCGCATTGCCAGAGGACATTAAAAGGCAGGCCGTTGGCGTGTTCTTCGCACAGGTGTTGCACCGCTTTGTTCATGGAAAGAGCACCCAAACTCCCGCCCATGACAAAGACCAATGGACGATCGTCGTCGAATCCAAAATGGAGGCGTGCTCGGTTCAGTTCCTCGTCTTCCATGGTATTCGCCAGAGCCGCAACACGCTCCCGCAATGGGTTGCCAGTTTCAACGATGCGGTCTGCGGGAAACCAACGATCGAGTCCTGGAAACCCTGCGCAAATGCGGTCGACTCTTTTGGCAAGGATTCGATTGGTGATTCCCGGAAAAGAATTTTGTTCCTGAATGAGGGTGGGGATTTTCTTGACTGAGGCTCTTTGAAGCAAAGGCCCACTGGCAAACCCTCCGACACCGATTGCGATTTGGGGCTTCCACTTGCGAATTAAGCGGTTGGCGTGAATGAGGCTGTGGATTAATTTAAATGGAAAGAGCAGGTTACGCAGACTTTTCCAGTTTCGATCGATCCCTGTAATCCATAATCCGGTGATGGGGTAGCCGGCATGCGGGACCTTTTCCATCTCCATCCGTCCAATGGCCCCCACGAATTGAATGTCACATTGGGGATGTCTCCGGATAATTTCATCGGCAATGGCAAGTGCCGGGTGAATGTGTCCCCCGGTTCCGCCTCCGGAAATAACCACCCGTTGTAGTGATGTGTTAGTGCTCACTGGTGGTGGAGTTTTCGGATTCAATAAAACGATTGCCCGTGCCACGCTCATGATCACGGGCGTCCAAAGCATCACTGGTTTTTTCCCAGCCTTTTGGATCGGTGACCGATCGACTCACCGCTAAAATCATTCCAATCGCCAAGCATGTAAAGACCATGGAGGTTCCTCCGTATGAGACTAAAGGCAGGGGTTGTCCTGTAGTGGGGAAGAGCCTCACGGCAACGGCCATATTGATCATGGCTTGAAAAACAAGGAGAATCCCAAGCCCCATAGCGAGCAATCCTCCAAAATGCCTCGGACATCGCGTGGATATCCGGATTGTTCTAAAAAGGAGGATTAAGTAGAGCATAACCAGTCCTAAACCGCCCATGATCGCACCCCATTCCTCAATAATGAAGGCGTAGATCATGTCAGAATAAGGGTGGGGAAGGAAATTGCGCGAGGTTCCTGTTCCAGGTCCATGCGGCAGCAAACCTCCTCGGTTGATGGCGACTTGAGCCAATTCAATCTGATAATCCAAGGCGTCGCCTTCGGCTGCTTTGTCAATTCCTGCGAAGCGCTCAATCCGACCAGCCCAAGTTCCAAAACGAGGCAAGACTTCGGGAGCCGTTTTTCCAACTCCATACAAAACGACCAAGGCAATGACTCCAAATCCGGCAATCCGGAACAGGTGTCTCCATGGAGTTCCGCCAATAAAGAGCATGCCGACGCAGACGATGGCGAGCATCGCGGCCGTAGAAAAGTCAGCGGGCAGTATCAACCCGCAGATGACCCCGATAGGTATGAGTATGGGCATGACGCCGTTTCTGAAATCATGCAATTGCATGCGCCGCTGTGTCAACTCTCTTGCCACGAATGTGACCAAAACAACCTTTGCGAAATCAGAAGTCTGAAGAGTCAATCCCACAAAGGGAATCTTCAGCCACCGTTTGGCTTCGTTGATGTCGGCTCCGAAAATGAGGGTTAAAATCAACAAGATGCCCGCCACCCAAATGAGAACTTGCGATATCCTTGAGAAATAGCGAAAATTCACTTTGTGCGTGAGCAACATGACGCCCCAGCCAATGCTGAGCATGACTCCCTGCTTGAATAGGAAACGCAATGAACTGCCATCGGTTTTGTAAGCCAAAGACGATATGGCACTGTAGACTGCTAGCAGCGAACACAAGCTGAGGATCAAGGTGACCATCCAAATGACCTTGTCTCCTTCGAGCCAAGCGCCGATGCGTTTGTGCAGTGTCGAGTTGCCGCCTGAAGCGGCTTGTTCATGCGAAAGAAGCCCCATGTTTAGAGACCCCTAACAGCAGCTTTGAACGCATGTCCGCGCTCTTCATACGATCCGAACAAGTCGAAACTAGCACAAGCAGGCGAGAGCAATACACTGTGTCCGGGCATTCCCAAATCATATGCCAGCTGAACGGCAGCATTGGCATCCTCAACTTCGTGTGTGGTTTCAACGCGATCTCCAAATGTGGCGAGTAGTGTTTCGTTCTTCTTGCCCAAGCAGATCAAATGATCCACCTTGCTCGATACCAAATGGAGGAGTGAACTGTAATCGTTGCCTTTGTCGACACCTCCCGCAATCCAAATGACGGGACCGCGCATGCTCTCAAGGGCGAACCAAGCACTGTTCACATTCGTGGCTTTGGAATCGTTGATAAATTTGATTTGGTTCACTTCTTTCACGAACTCCATGCGGTGTTCTATGGCGTCAAATTGAGAGAGGCTCTCTCGGATGCCTTCGCTACGCAAGTCGAGAACTCGTGCCGCGACGCTTGCGGCCATGCTATTGTACAGGTTGTGTTTTCCCTGCAATGCCAATTCTTGGATGGTCATGGTAAATGGTTTTTGTTGAGGTATATGAATCGTGAATCGTTCTGGTCGTTTGCTCTGATCTACTCCTGCGACTGCCCAAGGATGTAATCCTTGTTTGTTCAGACTTTTTCGCAGGGCATTGAGGTTTTTTCTAGTTGACACGGCAACGACGCGAGCTTGCGTGCCGTGATTTTTTGCTGAAGATTTCCAGCGCTCCATGGACAAGTCGTCTTCGGCATTGATGACCAAGATGTCTTCCTTGGTTTGGTGAGCGGTGATGCGCCATTTGGCATCGGCATAGTGGGCGATATCATCTTCATACCGATCGAGATGGTCTGGCGTGATGTTGAGCAGGATGGCAATGTTTGGACGAAAGGAGGTGACGCCATCAAGTTGAAAACTGCTGACCTCGACCACCTGGTATGCTGCCGGCTGATCGCGCTCGGCCAGATCGCGAGCCCAGCTTTTACCAATATTTCCTACGCATGCAACTTCTTTTCCGGCATCTTTCAAGAGCGCGGCCACCAGAGAAGTCGTCGTTGTTTTTCCGTTGGCGCCCGTGATGGCGATAACCTGCTCATTCTCCTTTTGAGCATGCCTGCTGGAGAATTCGATTTCACTGATGACATCGATTCCCTCTGAACGAAGGTGTTCAATGAGTGGAGTAGTTTCCGGAATTCCAGGGCTTTTGATAACCCAGCCCAACGCTTTTGCTGCGTCTAAAATGGCATCGTTTGAATGGCCATTGAATTCATTGTCAATGCCGTGCTTATCCAATTCTTTTCGCATGGCGAGCACCCCTTCTCCTGCGTCGCTTACCCACGGTTGAAAACCGTTGAGCAGCGCGAGTCGGGCAGCTCCGACGCCGCTTTCACCTGCTCCAAGAATGGGTAGTCGTGCTGATGCCATGATGAATTAGCGGACTTTGAGTGTAACAATGGTGATCACGGCCAATAGAATGCCGACAATCCAGAAGCGCGCGGTGATCTTGGATTCGGGTATGTTGAGCTTCTGGTAGTGGTGATGAAGCGGTGCCATGAGAAAAACTCGTCTTCCTTCGCCATATTTTTTCCGTGTGTGTCGAAACCACGCTACCTGCATGACCACGGAGAGATTTTCGATGAGGAAAATGCCGCATAGAATCGGCAGGAGCAATTCTTTCCGGATGGCAATAGCGAATGCAGCGATGATTCCGCCCAATGCCAAGCTTCCAGTGTCTCCCATGAAAACTTGTGCTGGATAGGCATTGTACCACAGGAATGCGATGCAACCTCCAACAAATGCAGCGATGAAGACCACGAGTTCTTCAGACAATGGGATGTAAACGATGTTGAGATAGTCGGCGATAACCACATTGGAACTGACGTAAGCAAGCACAGCGAGCCCGAGCCCGATGATGGCGCTTGTTCCTGTCGCAAGGCCATCGATGCCATCGGTCAAGTTGGCTCCGTTGGAGACCGCCGTGACAATCAAAATCACCATGGGTATGAAGACGATCCATCCCCATCCGATGGCATTCGGTCCCATCCACTCGACGAGCCAAGCGTAATCGAAGTTGTTGTCTTTAATGAAAGGAACCGTTGTTTGAGAGGATTTCTTGGCCTCCCAAATTGTTTGCCCGCCTTGAGGGTCGAATACGGCGAACGTCTGGCCATCGATAGCCGTCATTTCTATGGTCTCTCCAACAAACTGTCGATCGGCTGGATCTTTAATGGTCACATCCGGATGCCACCACATGATGGCACCAACGATTAAGCCAACACCAACCTGACCAATGATTTTGAAACGACCCGCCAGACCATCTTTGTTTTTCTTGAATACCTTGATGTAGTCATCGAGAAAACCAATGGCACCCAACCAAACCGTCACGAGCAGCATCATTTGGGTGTAGATGTTGCATAAATCTGCGAATAAGAGCGTCGGAATGATGATGGCCGCAAGAATGATCAAGCCGCCCATCGTTGGAGTCCCTTGCTTATTCATCTGGCCTTCTAAACCGAGGTCCCGAACAATTTCTCCAACCTGCTGCATTTGCAGCCATTCAATAATGCGTTTGCCGAATAAGATGCCGATCACCAGGGATGTCATCAAACTCAAAGCGGCACGGAACGAGATGAACTGGAACAAGCCGGCTCCAGGCAAGCCCCACAGTTGATCGAGGTATGTAAAGAGATGATAGAGCATCAGGCGGGATTGAATGCGTTTAAGAGTTCAACACGGTCATCAAACTCATGGCGTATGCCCTGAATTTCCTGGTAGGTTTCATGCCCTTTTCCAGCAACGAGGAGGATGTCTCCGCTCTCAGTCAATTGAGCCGCCATGCGGATGGCTTCACGGCGGTTTGCGATGGCAATGCATTTTCGTGCGTCAATAGGGTCGAGTCCTTGGCGCATTTCTTCAATAATATCGTCGGGCTCCTCACTCCGTGGGTTGTCAGAAGTGAGGAAGACGCGATCGCTCCATTTGGTAGCGACTTGCGCCATGACCGGACGCTTGCTCGGGTCGCGATCACCTCCGCACCCAACTACAGTAATCACTTGCGTTTTACCGGTACGGAATGAATCGATGGTTTTCAGTACATTGTCTAAGGCGTCTGGCGTATGCGCAAAATCCACCACTGCGGTCACGCCGATCGGTGCCGCGACTTGTTCAAAACGGCCTGCAGGAGGCTTCAACATGGAGAGGTGGGTCAGCACTTCCAGGGTTTCCATTCCGAGTTCTTGCGTCACGGCATACACAGCGAGTAAGTTGTAGGCATTGAAGCCTCCAATCAACCGGGAGTACACATCGTGGCCGGCAAGATTCAAGTGCAATCCGTTGAGTTGATTTTCAACGATACGTCCACGGTAATCAGCCATGGAGATAAGTGCATAATCCACAATCCGCCCCTTGGTGTCATGGACCATGTCCATTCCGTGGGGGTCGTCGTGGTTGTAGAGTGCAAACGCTTCGCTGTTGAGTTGGTCAAACAAGCCTTTTTTTGCTTGGATGTAGCCATTGAAATTTCCGTGGTAATCGAGGTGCTCGTGTGTGATGTTGGTGAATACAGCTCCTGACAGTTGCGTGCCTGCCAAGCGGTACTGGTGGATGCTATGAGAGCTTGCTTCCATGAAGACATAGCGGCAACCAGCATCCGCCATGTCCCTGAAAAGTCGCTGCATTTGCAGGGCGTCGGGGGTGGTGTGCGTTGCCGGAATGGTTTGGTCCAGAATGCGGTTCTCCACGGTGCTGAACATCCCTGTTTTTCGTCCCATCGAACGGAAAAGCTGGTACAATAAGCTTACGGTGGTCGTCTTTCCGTTGGTTCCGGTCACGGCGATGACCTTCATAGAGGCGCTCGGATGATCGTAATAACTTGCTGCAATGGGGCCGAGCGACGCAGCTGCATCGTGAACTCGGATGTAGGCAATTCCGTCCTTTTTTTCTTCAGGTAACCGCTCTGCTACGATTGCGATTGCGCCATTTTCGATGGCCTGGTCGATGTAGTCGTGTCCGTCTACTTTCGTTCCGGGAACGGCCACAAAGAGGCTAAACGCCTTGACCTTACGGCTATCAAAAGCAACGTCTTCGATGGCTACATGGGTGCTTCCAGTGGTTTCTTGAATCCGCGTTCCGTAAAGGATGTCTTTCAATAGCTTCATGAGAAATCAGGAGAGTTCAAGGGTGATGGTTTGGCGAGCCCGGAGTGCGGTTCCGGGTTTGATGGATTGGCGACGAACCGTCCCTGCGCCATCGGTTTGTACGTTTAAACCGGCATTTTCTAAGAGGTACAGGGCATCCCGTAATCCCATTCCGCGGACATCAGGGACGTGGTTGGGCTCGATGAAGCGTTCAGTTAATGCAGCCTGTTCAGAAGCGGTTTCAACGGAAACCCAATCTGATTCCCCCGTTGCTGTGTAGGGCAATTCCAACGCATCATACAATGCGATGAGGTCGGGTTTTGCTCCATCTTTTGACCCGGGCAAATGAGGTGTTTTGGCCAGTGGACCCGTCGTGGTGTGGTGGAACGTAGGGTCTGTCGCGTAAACTTTATTGGCAATGTCTCTGAAAACAGGACAGGCAATGGTGGAACCGTAATACGCTCCGCTGCGGGTGTCAGCGATGACAACAATGCAGGAGTAGCGAGGGTTTTCTGCGGGAAAATACCCAGCGAAGGATGCGCGGTACCGCCCGTCATATCCATTGGGCCCTGCAATGCGCGCGGTGCCTGTTTTGCCCGCAACACGGTATGGACTCTTCGCGAAAATGTATTGTGCCGTGCCGTTTCCATCGGGGTCAGCTGCACTGCGCATCATCTGCTGGCATGTCTCTAAAGTGGAGGAGGAACAGATTTTTTTACGAATGACTTCTGTGCCGAACGCTGTCACAGTTTGTCCATTGTGTTCGGTGCGTTCAACCAACTGCGGCCGAACCATCGCCCCGTTGTTGGCAACCGCATTGAACAGGGCCAATGTTTGCAATGGCGTCTGAGTCAACTCGTAACCAATGGCCATTTGGGTCAAGGAAATCTTGGACCAGAGGTCGTCACCGGCCGTTTTATAGACTTGAGGCTGAGCCTCTCCATTCAAGAGCACGCCTGTGGCGTTGCTCACGCCAATGCGCTCTAAGGCATCCAAGAACACTTGTGGACGGTCGTCGAATGCCTTTTTGACGGTGAGTGCAGTTCCAACGTTCGAACTCAGTGCGAATACCTGTTCCAAATCGATGATGCCATTTCCCCCTTCATCCGCGTTGGAGTCGGACATTTTACGGCCATGAAAGGTCACCACACCGTTTCCAGTGTCGATCTCATCTTCGGGTTGAATTCCGCCCGCTTCCATCGCGGCCATGAGCGAGGCTAACTTGAAGGTTGACCCCGGTTCTACAGCGGTACCAATCGCATGGTTGTAGGACTCATAATAAACAGGAGGTTCTTCACCGGTGCCATCGCCGTCTCTGGTAAGATTGGCCATTGCTCGGATTTCCCCTGTTGCCACCTCCATGAGAATGGCGGTGCCCCAAGCGGCATTGTGATTCAAAAGTTGCTTTTCAAGTGCGCGTGAGGCGACATCTTGCAGGTGCATATCGATGGTTGAAATCACATCGAGTCCAGCTTGTGGCTCGATGATGAATTCATCGGAAACAGGCATCCAATCACCTCCTGAAATGCGGCGTTGCAATTGCTTGCCGGTCACTCCTGCAAGAGACTCGTTCCAACTTCCTTCGAGGCCAACCCGATTTTCTTCTCGATCGATTCCTACGGTACGTCCTGCGAGGTCCCCAAAGGGTCTCCTTCGGACTTCGTTGCGCGCAAACGTAAAACCGCTTTTAAAGCGACCGAGGCGAACAAAAGGCAACTCAACCAACGCCTTTTGTTGTAAATAATTAGCGCGTCGCGCAATCAAAACATTGCGGCGGCCAGCGTTGCGACCGCTCCGTAAGATTTCGCGGTATTCACTGGCGGTATGGTTTTGGAGAATGCGGCTGAGCCCGCGGCACAAG